>NZ_JBAEER010000165.1:0-6990 GCF_056207615.1 Candidatus Cryptobacteroides sp.
GGATAGATATTCTCGCCCGATGGGCCAAGTATCATATTGTTCTTACGTCCCTTGATGTAGAAGCGTCCCTTCTCGTCCTGCGCAGCAAGGTCGTTGGTACGGAACCATCCGTCCTCGGTGAAGACGCTCCTGGTCCTGACCGGATCCTTGTAGTAACCGAGCATCACGTTAGGGCCCTTTGCTACGACCTCGCCCTCGCCCGTCTCAGGATTGACGTCGTCGAGGCGGAGCTGCACGTTGTATACCGGATAGCCGAAAGTTCCGACGGTCCTGTTCCTCTTGACGGCGTATCCGATAAGCGGAGAGGTCTCGGTGAGGCCATATCCGATCGCATAAGGGAAGTTCGCCTTGAGAAGGAAGCCCTCTACCTCTGGATCGAGCTTCGCACCGCCGATGCCGAAGAAGGTGACATGACCGCCGAAGGTCGACTTCAGCTTCATGCCGATGATCTTGCACATCAGACCGTTCATGTTGGAGCGCATCCATGTGAGTGTGCGGCTCTTCTGGATGGTCGGGAGCACGCTGCCCTTGTATATCTTCTCGATGATGAGCGGAACCGAAAGGATGGTGGTAGGTTTCACTATCTTCATGGCCTTGAGAAGGATGGCCGGAACCGGTGGTTTCTGGAGATAGTACACGGTCGCGCCGCAGAACATCGGGTAGAGCATGCAAAGGGTCATCTCCAGTGTATGTGCCATCGGAAGGAGAGAGAGCCATCTGTCCTTCGAGTTCCTCGGACATGAATGGTAGCAGGTGATCACGTTCGAAGCGAGGTTCCTGTGGGAGAGGACGACGCCCTTCGCGCTGCCGGTGGTGCCGGAGGTGTAGATGATCGCCGCCATGTCGTCAGGAGTAGGCACCGAGGTCTTGCCCTCACAGGTGAACTGCTCATAATCGGACTGGATGATGTCGAGGGTGTCGAGTTCTATCACGAGGGTCATCTTGTCCCTGATTTCCTTGCTGACCTTGGAGGCAAGCCTCTGCGATACGAAAATCACCTTGGAACCTGAATGGTTGATGATATTGTTGACCTCGTTCTCGGAGCTGTCCGGAAGGATAGGAATGGCGATTCGTCCGAAAGTGACGGCGCTGAAGAATGCGAGCGACCAGTTAGGCATGCTCTGGGAGAAGATGGCGACCTTGTCCCCTGCTCCGATGCCGTACTGGGTAAGGAGTTTGGAGAGGTTGTCGCAACCCTGCTTGAAAGAGGCATAGGTATAGCCTCCTTCCTTGGTGTCAAACCACTGGGTATACTGTTTTTTCGAATAGGCGGCAGTAGCGTAATCGTAGAGTTTCGCGAGTGTATCGATGTACTTCTCGCGCATTTTGCGCGTGCGCATGTAAATCTGCATCATTTGGTTTAAGGTTTATGAATTACAAAAATATACCCATTTCTCCGCATTTACACGAACAATTAACTATTTTTATATACTATTTTCCCTTATTTATAACAGACATCAAGGTAAAATATTCCAAAATTGATTACATTTGTTCCACTAATTCTTAGACCATGCTCAAGAGAAAAGACTACTTCAAGGAGACAATATTCAACCATGGAAGGATAGGCGACGACCTTCTCCTGCTCAACACGAAGGACTATTGGAGCAAGGACGGCGAACCTTTCCTCGCCGACACGACCAACGTGATCTTCTTCATCGAAGGTACCGCCGAGATCTCCATCAACATGCAGGATTACCACATTACATCGCCCAGCATGGTCATGCTCATGGAAGGAATGATAGTCAGCCAGAAGGAGCGCTCGGAAAACTGCTCGTTCGACGTCATCGTGCTCTCCAAGCAGCTCACCGACAGTCTGCTCTCCGATTCGAATGCGTCTTCCCCACTGAGGAACGCGGTCTTCACCGACCCGGTCTTCCCCCTCAAGGGCCACAAGCATATCGTGACCTCATTCCGCTACCTCCTCGAGAATCTCGTGAACGAGACGGACAACACCTACAGGCTCGAGGCCGTCAAGCACATGGCCCTCACCCTCGTGTACGGATTCGCGCTGAGCAGGAACGCCGTCGCGCAGAGGAAGCTCTCGCGCAAGGACAGCATCTCAGAGCAGTTCACCAAGCTCGTGAAGGAGAACTACAAGTCCGAGAGGACGGTGGCCGGCTATGCCGACATGATGTGTCTCACTCCGAAATATCTATCTCAGGTGGTCAAGGACTGCACCGGAAAGTCGGCCCTTGACATCATCGACGACTTCACGATAATAGAATGCAAAGCCCTGCTCAAATCCACCGACCTGACGGTCGACCAGATCAGCGCAAGGCTCAATTTCATGTCTCCTTCCCTTTTCGGAAAGTATTTCAAGAGGATCACCGGAGTCTCTCCGAGAGCATACCGGCATTCGGTAAAATAATCAGGAATTCCTGTACTCGCTAGGGGTCATGCCCGTCTGCGACTTGAAGAAGCGGCAGAATACCGACGGTGCGTTGAAGTTCAGTCGGAAGCCAATCTCCTTCACGTCGAGGTTCGAGTACTTGAGAAGGTTCTTTGCCTCCACCACCACGAAAGAGTCGATCCACTCCGGAGCCGACCTGCCGCTAACTGCCTTCACTGTTGCCGAAAGATACTTCGGTGTGAGGCAGAGCTTCTCTGCGTAGTAGTCGAGATATCTGTGCTCGTTATGATGCTCGGTGACAAGCTTGAGGAAGCTCTCGAACACCCTCTTCGAGCGGTGGTTGTGGTCTGAGCGCGGAGCTGCCTGGCTCATGTTCTCAGAGAGGAGGCTCGCTACGAGAAGGAACATCGACGAGAACACCGGCTTGACGATCTCCATCATGTTTGGAATGCCGCTGCCGAGGATGCTGCTGATGAGGCTGATGTACTTGGCTCCGAGTTCCTTGTCCCTTGTGGAAAGGATGACGCATGGGTTGTCGAGGACCATTATGCTCTCCTCATAGAGCTGCGAGAAGTCGATCTTGAGGTCCGAGATGAGCGAGCGTGAAGCTGCGATGACTACGAAACTGAAGTCGGAGGTATTCTCAGAGCAGACGTTGGAAACCTTGATGATGCTACCCGGGACATAGATCACGAAAGAGCCCGGCTGGATGGTGTACGTCCTGAGGTTGATCTCGATGTCGAACTTTCCGTTCACGCAATAAAGCACTGCGTATCCGTCAAACTTACATGGGTACTGGAGAGTCTCCATGCTCTGAGCGAAGTTAAGATTCGCGAGGAAGAAGTCGTCAGACACATCCGGATAGGTGTTGCCTGGTGCAAATTCGCGTAAACTTCTTAACTCGATTTCCCTAGCTGCAGTTTCCATAGCCATTACATTTGTGTTATTATCCCGACAAATATAATGATTTATTCTTAATTCACGAAATTTCGTTTTATCGGATATTCTGCAATTTGATTTATCTCTTTTATTAGCATCTTATCCGGCAGGGAAGCATGTGACCCCACATGGACTACCTATCACAAAACTCCTCTATTTTCTGCGGCATTTCAGATGGGTGCTGTATAAAAAGAATGAGCTGCGCCGCATCACGCGGGGCACCTCATACTAACCACATAAATAATAACACTAAAACTAATAACCAATCGGTTGAGGTACTTACCGAACAGCTTTCCCGTTCAACCGACACAAAGTTACGACGATATTTTTATTTTGCAAATATTTTAAAAACTTTTTTGCAAATATTTGCCTCGCTTACAGTCTAACTGGCAATAATACCGCACTTTAGACCTTTTTTAAAGAGTTTAAATAATTATTTCAGATATTGCCGCAGCTGGAGGACTGTGGAGGCGAAGTTCTCAGCACCTGCCTGCTCAAGTTCCGCACGCGAGCGGAAACCCCAGGTTACAGCGACCGAGTCTATGCCGGCATTGCGAGCTGTTGCCATATCCGTATCGGAATCCCCGACGAGTGCCACCCTGTGCTCCCCTCCTTCAGGGAAAGCCATCGAACATATCTGGCGAACCAGCTCCGGTGACGGCTTAAGAGGCTGACCTTCCTTGTTTCCGAACACAGCGACGAATGGAATATCACCGAAGAACTTTGCGATGAGAGTCTCTGTGCCGCTCTGGAACTTGTTAGAGGCGACCGCAAGCTTTACCCCGGAAGCGGAAAGATCGGCAAGAAGGCGCTGCATTCCCCTATAAGGTTTCGTCTTAACATCAATATTTTTCTCATATTGTGTAATAAAACGGCCCAACACGTCGTCTATTATAGTAGATTGACGGAAAGCCTCAGGAATTGCCCTCTCGACAAGCTTCCTCACGCCGTTTCCGACCATGGCCTTGTATTCACGCATACTGTGACCGGCAAAGCCCTTGGATTCGAGCGCATGGTTCACGGCATCTCCGAGATCCTCGATAGTGTTCAGGAGCGTTCCGTCAAGGTCGAATATTACTAGATCGTATTTCATATGATAAAGGAGAAAAATTCGACGCGAATATACTGAAAATAGAATGACATTTATATATTTGTAGTTTAAGTCAAACCTAATAAAGAACAAGATCATGACACTTCTTATCATCCTTGCCATCGTGGCAGCATTGGTACTCTGGTTCATTTCAGCACAGAGGGGACTCGTAAACCAGGACGAGCTCTGCAAGAACGCCCTCAGCCAGATCGGTGTACAGCAGGCAAGCCGTTGGGATGCCCTCAAGGCTCTCGTCGAGCTCACCAAGTCATATAGCGAGCATGAATACAACACCCTCCGCGACATCATCGCAATGAGGAAGAACGTAACCGGCTCAAGCACTGCGGCAGATGTAGAGGAGCAGGAGAAGGCTCTCTCAAGCGCAATGAGGCAGATCAACATCGTCGCAGAGCAGTATCCAGACCTCAAGGCCAACGACACCTACATCAAGACCATGGACAGCGTCAACGTATACGAGAACCAGGTTCGCATGAGCCGTATGGTATACAACGACACCGTTACCAAGTACAACCGTCTCATCCGTCAGATTCCTTCTAACTTCGCTGCAAGCATGCTTCATTTCACCGAGAGGCAGTACCTCGAGGTAGCAGCAGAGAAGACCGAAATGCCTTCAATGAAGATCTGATGAAAAGGATAATCGCATTATTGACGATGGCGGTCCTTTCGGCCGCCTTTGTCATAAATATGGACGCCCAGGTCAGGGATGTCGACATCACCGTGCGACTGAACCACGACGGTTCGGCTCATATCACGGAGCTGTGGGACCTCAACGCTGACCGCGGAACGGAATGGTACCTCGTCCGCTACAATCTCGGAGACATCCAGATCAGCGGTCTCAAGGTCGAGGAGAACGGCAGGGAGTTCATCACCGAAGGCTCATGGAACACGGAGCGTTCGATGGAAGCAAAGGCTGGACGCTGCGGACTTGCGCACGTATCCCAGGGATATGAGATCTGCTGGGGACTCGGCAGCTACGGTGACCACAAGTTCACCGTGGAGTACGACATGAGCAATGTCGTGAAGTCGCTCAACGACTATGACATGGTCCACATGCAGTTCGTCTCTCCAGGCATCTCCCCTTCCCCTAGGCACGTGAAGGTGACCATACTCGCCGATGGCATCAGCTTCGACGACGTCAACTCGCGCCTCTGGGGCTTCGGATACAACGGAACCGCGAACTATGTCGGCGGCAAGATGGTTCTCGAAAGCTCGGAGCCTTTCGTCCGTCAGAGCTCGGTCATCGCGCTCGTGAGACTCAACAAGGGCCAGTTCTACTCTCTCAGCATACAGCCAAAGGACTTCGACGACGTGCTCGACCGCGCCATGGAAGGTTCTGTCTGGGAGGATGACGACGAAATGACTACCAAGGACAAGATCGGCCTCGCTGCCTTCATCGCCATGATGATCGGAACCTTCACCGTCTTCGTACGAAGCGTGAGGAAGAGAACCTACAGGAGCATACTCGGCGTCGAGTCCATCAAGGAAGTGGAATGGGCACGCGACGTCCCTTACAACGGCGACGTGGTTGCCAGCGAGTATATACTCCAGAAGCTCTGGTTCACCGACGAGAAGAACAGGATTGCAGCGGCAATCATACTCCGAATGCTCGAGCAAGGACACCTTATCGTCAGCCATGACCCTGCCGGCAAGGTCGAGATCAGCTTTGCACAGGGCAAGACTCCTCTCGACCCAGAGAGTCCTGAGGGCGAGCTCTACCAGATGATGAAGGAGGCCAGCGGAAGCGACCAGATCCTTCAGGACAGAGAGTTCAGCAAGTGGTCTAGGCGCAACACCAAGCGCATCTACAAGTGGACTGAAAGCCTCCAGGCTGCCGGCAAGCATAGGCTCGTCGCCAACGGATGGTACAGGGATGGCGAATACAGCTACGAATCCCAGAAATATGCCCGTCAGCTCGTCGGACTCAAGAAGTTCCTCAAGGAGTTCACGCTCTCGGATGAGCGCGGAGTAGGCGAAGTCGCACTCTGGCAGGACTACCTCATCTTCGCTGCCCTCTTCGGTGTGGCCGACAAGGTCGCAAAGGAGCTCAAGGACATCAACCCTAAGGCTTTCGACGAGAACATGATGTACGACTACTACACCATGAACCAGATCATCCACGCTACCAACGGCCTGTCATCTTCGATCACCAACGCAAGGCAATCCTACGCAAGCCGTCAGGGTGCTGCAGGCGGTCACGGAGGTGGAGCATCGTTCGGCGGTGGCGGCGGATTCTCCGGAGGCGGATTCGGCGGAGGCGCACGCTAGTATTTTTCCTATTCATAAAAGAGAGGCTGACATTTCTGTCAGCCTCTCTTTATTACCCCCGCTGCTATCGCAGCTGCCCCAAGGGGCATGCCGTCTACACTGCGTTCCGACGGGTGTCTCCGTGGCTCAATTATCATTTCGCACACTCCGACACGGCGCTGAGGCGCCTTGTTAGTCAGCCTCTCTTTGTGTTATCGTCAAGCGCCTATTTGCAAGGAACCATGCGGATGATTCCGACTGAGTTCTCAGGCATCTTGAAGGTGAACGAATTCGATACGGTTCCGAGTTCCATGGTATGAGGGACATCCGCCTCGAGGTAGTTGAC
>NZ_JBAEER010000166.1:0-16470 GCF_056207615.1 Candidatus Cryptobacteroides sp.
CAAAGGCGAAGATGAACGACGCAGTCAAGTTCCTCGAGGAGGATCTCAAGACATACCGTGCCGGCAAGGCCAATCCACTCGTATTCAACAGCGTGATGGTTAACTACTATGGCTCAGACATGCCAGTTCCTCAGGTCGCATCTGTGACCACTCCTGACGCGAAGACCATTCTCATCCAGCCTTGGGAGAAGAAGATGATTCCTCTCATCGAGAAGGCCATCATCGACGCAAACATCGGCATGACTCCACAGAACAACGGCGAAAGTATCCGCTGCACCGTTCCTGCACTCACCGAGGAGCGCCGCAAGGAGCTCATCAAGAAGGCCAAGGCTTCAGGCGAGAACGCAAAGGTCGTAGTCCGCAACGCACGCCGCGACGCAATCGACGCACTCAAGAAGCTCATCAAGGAAGGACTTCCTGAGGACGTACAGAAGGATCAGGAGCAGGCAGCACAGAAAGAGACCGATGCAGCAGTGAAGAGGATCGACGAGACCATCGCTGCAAAGGAGAAGGAAATCCTTACCGTATAAGAAAATTGAAAAGGATAGCGATACAAGGTTTTTCGGGCTGCTTTCACGAACAGGCAGCCCGAAAATTTTACTCTGAGCCTATCGAGATCGTAGAATGTGCGACCTTCGAGGGGCTCTTCACGGCAATGGACGAAGGCCGTGCGGATGCAGCCATCATGGCGGTGGAGAACACCACTTCCGGAGGACTGCTCCCCAACTATGAGCTCCTGCGCAAGCATGGAAAGAAGATCAAGGGAGAAGTGTTCCTCCGCATCGAGCAGAACCTCATGGCCCTCCCCGGCCAGAAGCTCGAGGACATCAAGGAGGTGCGCACCCACTACATGGCGTTCAACCAGACCCGAGAATTCTTCAAGGGACATCCTGACATGCGCCTCGTAGAGACCGAGGACACCGCCCTCAGCGCGGCACAGGTATCAAGGGAACAGCTCAGGGGCGTCGCTGCGGTGGCATCATCGCTCGCGGCTGAACTCTACGGGCTCGAGATCATCTGCCCAGGCATAGAGACATACAAGCAGAATTTCACCAGGTTCCTCATCATCGACGACAGCATCGAAGTCCCGGTGGAGGAAGCCAACAAGGCCACCATGTGCTTCACCCTCCCTCACCAGCCGGGATCCCTTGCACATGTGCTGACCATCATGTCTTTCTACGGCATGAACCTCACGAAGATCCAGTCCCTCCCTCTTCCGGGCAGGGAGTGGCAGTACTTCTTCTACATCGAAATCAAGCACGAAGACCACCTCAGGTTCGAACAGGCTCTCGCAGCAGTAAGGCCGCTGATGGAAGACCTTACCATCATGGGTGAGTACCGTGCGACAATATAGAAAACGAACATGATAATCAAACCAGCCAAAAGGACGGACTCCCTCCATCCTTACTACTTTTCGATAAAGAACCCTGAGGTCGCAGCAATCAGCAAGGACCGCGTCGAGCGCGGCCTCTCGCCTGTGATCAACATGGGTATCGGCGCACCGGACGGCATGCCGCCAGCAGAGGCAATCCAGGCACTCTGCGAGTCGGCTCAGCAGAAGGACAGCCACAAATATCAGAACTACTTCGGTCTTCCTGAGCTTCGCCAGGCCTATGCAGACTGGTACAAGAGGTACTACAACGTGGACCTCGATCCGGTCAGCGAGATCCAGCCGCTCGTGGGTTCGAAGGAAGGCATACTCATGATCTGTCTCACCTTCCTCAACGAAGGAGACAAGGTGCTCATGCCGGATCCTGGCTACCCTACCTACACCTCAGCGACCGCACTCGCTCAGGCTGGCGTCGTCACCTACCAGCTCAAGCAGGAGCTCGGCTGGCAGCCTGACTTCGACGAGCTCGAGAAGATGGACCTCACCGGTGTCAAGCTCATGTGGGTGAACTACCCTAACATGCCTACCGGAGCACCTGCGACCCGCGAACTCTACCGCAAGCTCGTGGCTTTTGCAAAGAAGCACTGCATCATGGTCGTAAACGACAACCCATACAGCTTCATCCTCAACAAGGAGCCGCTCTCCATCCTCGAGACCGAGGGTGCGAAGGACTGCTGCATCGAGCTCAACTCCCTCAGCAAGGCCCACAACATGTCAGGATGGCGTCTCGGCATGGTCGCCGGCGACGCAGACAGCGTACGTGAGATCAGAAAGGTGAAGAGCCAGATGGACTCAGGTATGTTCAAGCCTCTCCAGCTTGCAGCGATCCAGGCACTCAACGCCGGTCCAGAGTGGTTCGAGGCCCTCAACGCGGAATACAGCGCACGCAAGGAATATGTATGGAAGCTCTTCGACATGATCGGTGCAAAGTACGAGAAGGACGCACAGGGACTCTTCGTATGGGGCAAGGTCGACGAGGACAATCCTTATGCCCAGGGAGGTGACCCTTCGAAGACCCTAGGAGAAAGGGTTTCCGACAAGCTTCTCTACGAAAAGGGCGTGTTCATCACCCCGGGATTCATCTTCGGTCACGGCGGAGACAACTACGTCAGGGCTTCGCTCTGCGCGCCGATTCCTATGATCGAGAAGGCGATAGAACTTATCAAGTAAGGATTCATCTCATACGACAAAAAACAAGGCCTCGCATCAACGGGGCCTTGTTTTTATATTCGGTAAATACGCTCCTAGAGCGGAAGAGTCTTCTCACGGAGCCATGCTGCGATCTCTGCAGGAAGCTTCGGCGCGAGAGTACGGTATACCTTCTCGTTGAACTTGTTGAGCCACTCGATCTCCTCGAAGGTCATCAGGTGCTTGAGGATAGGAGCGGTGTCGATGTGGCAGCAGGTAAGCTCCTCGAAGCCGCACCAGTGACGGAACTCGTTCTCGCCGAGGTCGACACAGAGATTGGTATTCTCGTGACGCACGCCGTGCATGCCCTCACGATATAGACCAGGCTCGATGGTGGTCACCATACCCGGAAGTATAGCCTGCTCATAGAGATTCTGGCGAAGATCCTGAGGTCCCTCATGGACACCGAGGAAGAAGCCGGTGCCGTGGCCGGTGCCGTGACCGAAGTCGCGCTGAGCCCTCCACATAGGCATACGTGCCATAGAGTCGAGGCGGCAGCCCGCGGTTCCGTAAGGGAATACTGACATGGTAAAGTCGATCATACCTCTGAGCACGAGAGTGTAGTCGAGTCTCTCAAGGTCGGTACATGGTCCGAGAGGAACAGTCCTGGTGGTATCCGTAGTTCCGAAGAGGTACTGTCCGCCTGAATCGATGAGGTAGAGGCCCCAAGGCTTGAGCTCAGGGGCGGTCTCGTCCTGTGGAGTCACGTAATGAGGAAGAGCTGCGCCGACGCCGTAAGCCGAGATGTTCTCGAAGCTGTCGCCCTTGTATCCAGGGATCTCGGCACGGAGGGAAGTGAGCTTCACGGAAGCGTCCCACTCGGTGACATGGCCGCCTGAAGCGACTGCCTTCTCGAGCCAGTATACGAACTTGGTCATTGCAACACCGTCCTCGATGTAAGCCTCACGGAAGCCTGCGATCTCAGTCGCATTCTTGATACCCTTGCGAAGCCTTACAGGAGAGACAGCCATGGTGATGTTGTCGTCACCGAAGATGTCAGCAAGCTTCTTGGATACGGTATAGTTGAGAGTGGCAGGATCCACATATATCTTCTCGCAGGTAGCCTGAGCCGCCATGAGTCCGACTGCGAGGTCGCTGTAGCCGCTGACCTTCACGCCGTCCTTCTCGAGTTCCTCGAAGCTGTCGAGGGTCTCGTCGTCAAGCTCCTTGAGGGAGTCCTTCTTGACGAACCACTCGACCTTATCCTTAGCCACGAGCAGATAGGACATCACGAGCGGATTGTATGCGATGTCGCCTCCGCGTACGTTGAGCATCCATGCAATCTCTGCGAGATCGGTGATGAGCATAGCGTCGCAGCCCTTATCCTGAAGGAAGCCGCGGAGCCATGCGAACCTCTCGAGACGAGACTCGCCGGCAAACTCGACACCGAGGGTCTCGATAGGAGACTGAGGAATCTCTGGCCTGTCCTCCCAGAGCTGGCTGAGCATGTCTGGAACGTCAACGATCTCGAAGGTAGAGAGCTTCGCAATCGCATCTGCGCTCTGACAAAGTCCGTCGACTGCTATCACCGCACCTGCAGGGAACACAGTAGGGAGCCACTCAGGAATGGTCACCTGCTCAGGGACTCTGAGCTTATGGAGCTCGATTCCGGTTCCGGGAAGCACCTTGTTGGCTGCGATGAAGTACCTGGTGTCAGTCCAAAGACCGGCATGATCCATGGTGACTACGATGTCGCCATACTCACCTGAGAAGCCGCTGAGCCACTCCACCTGCTTCCAGCGGAGAGCCGGATACTCGCTGCTGTGAGGGTCGGTCGCGGTGACGATCACTGCGTCCCAACCATTCCTCGCCATTATGGCCCTGAGGGCCGCGATTCTTTCTGCGTATAAATTTGCCATGTTATTTTCTATGTGATTAGCTGTTTACTAAAGGTCCTTGTGTGGGTAGAGAGCCTCCCACCAGCTGTCGTCGTCCTGGAGGTACTTTGCGAACCATGCCATCTGGGTATTGTGCCACCAGATGTGCTTGTTGTACTCGTTGATATGGTGGTTCTCACCCTCGACAGACACGAAAGCAGTCTCCTTTCCGAGGAGCTTGAGCGCGGTGAACATCTGGACGCTCTCGTTGTAAGGAACGTTGGTGTCGCCGGTGCCATGGAGGAAGAGAAGAGGAGTATTCACGGTCTCGGGATGGTAGAGAGGTGACTGCTCGACATAGAGGTCCTTCCTTGTCCAAGGGTAGCTGTTCGCCATCGAAGTCTCGCTGTAGCTGTAGCCCCAGTAGCCGTAACCCCAGTAGCTGGTATGGTCGCTGATACCCGCATGTGAGATTGCGCATGCGAAGATGTCGGTGATGGTCTGGAGGTACATGGTCATGAAGCCGCCGTAGCTTGCTCCGACGCAACCGATCTTGTCCGCATTCACGAAGTCGTGGGTCGCGGTGAACTCCTTGGTAGCCTCGATGATGTCGCGTGCAGGATCGACACCGGCAGTGTTCACGTGACGTGCAGACCACTTCTGGCCGAATCCGGTCGCACCGCTAGGCTGCACGATGAGGGCGACATATCCGAGTGCGGACCATGTCTCCTGCGGATAGTTGGACTCGAAGTTCCTGCTGGTCGGAGAGCAACCTCCATAGTAGTTGACGATCATCGGATACTTCTTCGAAGGATCGAAGTTCACAGGGAGATAGTAGCGGCAGAGAACCTCCTCTCCGAGAGAGTTCCTGAAGGTCCATGCGATGCAGTCACCGACGGTGATGCCCTTGAGAGACTTCGCGCTGAAGTCCTCGATGAGGCTTATCTTCTGCTTCTTGGTGCCGAAGGTCTTGAGGTCGGTAGCGTAGAGACGGTCCGAGTTGGTAGCGCCCTGGCCATGGAATGCAAGCACAGGAGCCTCAGCAGCGATGCTGAATCCACGGATGAGCTCCTCCGGAAGGTCCATCCTGTTGAACTTGCCGTTGGAAGGGTCGAGAGTGAAGAGGCTCACTGAGTCCCTGTTCTCCGCAGTGAAGTAAATCTTGTTGTCAAGCTTGTTCCATACTGCGCTCTGTACGCATGGGTCGAACTCCTTGGTGAGCGGAGTCACGTCCTTGCTTGCGATGTCAAGCATATAGAGCTGGAGATCGGTCATGGATGGGGTCTGACCCTCGTCCACTGCTGCTCCGAGCCAGTCAAAAGCCTCAGGGGTACCGGTAAGAAGGACCTTCTTGCCGTCAGGAGAGAACTGTCCGCCATGCACGAAACCGTCACGGCACACGAGGGTATCCACGAGCTCGAGGCTCTGGAGATCCACGAGATAGATGGAGTTGACGTCGGTAGGGCGGGCGGTAAGGCGAGCCTCAGACTTGCTGAGGAGTGCATAGCGGCCGTCATTGGAAACGTCTGAGAGATATGCATTGTTGTAACCGAAGGTAAGAGGCTGCATCACGCCTGTAGCAAGGTCATAGACTGCGACAGAGCTGCGGTTGCGCCAGCCTGGCTGACGGTCGTCCGGAACGAGGATCTCGAAGATTTCCTTCTTCTCCTGAGGTCCTTCGTTGTAGATGGTATAGATGAGCTTGTCCTCGGTAGGAGTGAAATCGAAGCTTCCCTCTGGAAGGCTCTTGACGAGCACCTCCTGCTTTCCGCTTGCAGGATCCACGGTCACGAGCTCAAGGCCCTCGAGACCCTGGCGGGTGAACCAGTAACGGTTGGTCTTAGGCATCCACCTTGCCGACTGTCCTTCGCTGATGACATTGCCGCTCTCGCGCTCGATGATCTTGACGAATGAGCGGTCATGGCCCGGAGCCCTCTGAGAGGTGCGTACGATCATGTACTTTCCGTCAGGAGAGAGCGAGACGCCGCTCGAGCGACGTGAGTCGAGGAGTGTGGTCACGGTGTAGAGACGGCCATCCTCCTTTGCCATGTCGATGATCTGGACATGGTCCTTGACGATATCAGGAACATCAACAGAAACCTTAACGGATTCAGAGGTACCAGGCTCGATGGCGTACTTCACCACCACCTTGTGGTTACCTGGCTCGAAGGTCACGCTGCCGCTCTGCTTCTTGCCGTTCACGAATACCTGATAGTTCTTGAGAGCCGAATCCACGTCGATGCTACCCTTGAAATACCTGTCATTCTGGATCTCGAAACCGAGCAGACCTACAGAATAGGCATCAGCCGGAGCGCTGAGGGCGCCACCAGAGAAGCTTGAGCCCTTCTCGACCATGGTGAGGTCCATTCCTCCGTTGAGGATACTTGACACATCGAGTTTCTTTCCGTTGACGTCGGTCTGATCGAACTGGATCGGAGCCTTGACCGAGATAGGTCCCGCATGGCGGAACGAGCTGACCTCTATCTTCTCAGCACTGGCTGCGAAGCCCGAGATCAATGCCACAGCTGCTGCGGCGAGGAGTCTTCTGTTCATATCTTTTGAAGAATTTTTTCAATCCTCCAAATATAGCAAAAAAATCGGGCTTGAAGGCTATCCGAGCCAGAGATGTTCCACGAGAATCTTGAGACCTATGCATATCAGCACAAGACCGCCGAAGATTTCGGCTCCCCTGTGGAACTTGTGGCCCACGATATGGCCAATGCAGAGTCCCACGGCCGAGAAAGCGAAGGTAGTGAGACCGATGATGAGCACCGACGACCAGATGTTCGCGCCGACGAAGGCGAAGGTCACACCTGCGGCGAGAGCATCGATGCTGGTCGCGACCGCAAGAAGGAACATGGTCTTCGCAGCGAAGGACGAGTCCATGCTGTCGCTCTCGTCGTCCGGTCCGAGCGCCTCACGTATCATGTTTCCGCCGATTCCGGCAAGCAGGACGAATGCGATCCAGTGGTCTACGCTCTCCACGAAAGAGGCGAAGCTGACACCGAGAAAATACCCGATCAGAGGCATCAGAGCCTGGAATCCACCGAACCAGAGGCCGACGCAGAGCGCGTTCCTCATGGTCACCTTCTTCAGGGTAAGTCCCTTCCCTATCGACACCGCGAAGGCGTCCATCGACAGGCCCACGGCTATCAGCAATATTTCAATTATTCCCATAGAATTCCCTTTTTCTACAACAATTCCCTGATTATCTCGTCCGAGACGAAGAAGCGAGACTCCGGTATTCGAATACGTTCACCGTCCTCGACGAGCGCGCCAGAGGCCAGCAGACGCTCCAGCGCAGAAGAATCCGCAATCTCACGCAACCTCTCCCCCGGAACTCCGGCAGCCGTCCTGAGCCCGAGCATTACCTCCTCTATCTCGATCTGCTCCCTGCTCAGATCCTCACTACCCCTTTCCGCGCCGGCGATGTAAGCGTCGACGTCAGCGACATTCCACGAGCGCACCCTCCCGTCGAAACTGTGAGCCGCAGGTCCGAGTCCGACATAAGGGCTGTGGTCCCAGTAGCCCGAGTTATGACGCGCCTCCCTGCCCGGAAGGGCGAAGTTCGAGACCTCATAATGTACATATCCTGCTTCCGCGAGCATGCTGCACAGAAGCTCGTACTGCCCCCGGCAGAGTTCCTCGTCAGCCTCGCAGAAACGACCGTCATCGAGCATTTTCTCCAGCGCGCTGTCAGGCTCTATCGAGAGCTGGTACGCCGAGATATGCTCAGGTGCGAGGGCAATAGCCCCGGACACGGACTCCGCCCATGTGCCGGCACCGGAAAGCTTACCGAAACCGAAGATCAGGTCGATGCTGATGTTGTCGAAACCGGCCTCACGAAGTATTCCGAAAGCCTTCACGGCATCCTCGGCCCCATGCCTGCGGTTCATCCAGCGAAGCACCCCGTCATCGAAGGACTGCACTCCCATGCTCACCCTCGTGATGCCAAGCTCCTTAAGTCCGCGCGCATATTCGAGCCCTCCCTTGACTATGTCGTCCGGGTTCACTTCCACGGTGAACTCCTCCACCGCCTCGATTGCACCGGCAAATCCAAGGCGGGAATTCAGCGTCTCCGACACGCGTCTGAGAACAGAAAGAGGCAGCACCGACGGGGTGCCACCTCCTATGTAGATAGTATTTCTTCCGTCTACGGAATGGTTCCTTATCTCCTCCTGCCTCGATTCGATCTCGCGGCAGAGAGCATCGGCATACTGCTCCATGACTCCACTTTCACCGCTGCAGGTCTCCGAATAGAAACCGCAATAGGTGCAGAACGATCTGCAGAAAGGGACATGGACGTATATCACCTTACCTGAGGAGAAGTTCGGTTGAACCGAGGAATGCCTGCTCAGTGTAGGCCTCGATAGTGTACATACCCTTCACGTATGATGGGATGTCGTTGAGATAGATGCTCAGACCTACCTCCTCGCCCTCGTAGTCAACCTCGCGGGATGCAGAAGTCTGGAGTGCATTGCCGGCAACGGTGATCTGACGAGATGAAGAGTTGATGAGGGTCGCACCTGATGGATCCTTCACGACGATGTACACGCGTACAGGTCCGTGAGGAGCCAGATCGTTGGCGACAAGGTTGAGCGAAGTGAGAAGCTTCACTACGCGGCTGCTGCGGTCGGTAGTGTTGCCAGAGCCGTTGTATGCGTCAGTGTGGAGACCGGTAGCCTTGAGGATAGAGCCGGACGCAACCTGGTTGGAGAGCGTGTTGACCCTCTGGTTGAGCTGCTCGTTCCTTGCCTTGCTCTCAGCAGCGTCCTTGCGGGCTGCCGCAGCCTCTGCGGTAAGCTTCTGGTTGAGAGTATTGAGCGAGTCGATCTGTACGATGTAGTTCCTCATGATGCTCCTGAGGGTACCGAGCTCCTTCTCATACTGCCTCATCTTAGAGCGGTTGGTAGCCTCAGTCTTCTGGATTCTTTCGATGAGCTGGGCAACCTCCTCCTTCGAAGAGTCGAGCTGTGCATTGATCGAGTCGTAGTCGCTCGAGAGAGATTCGTAATCTGCCTGGAGGGCAACCATCTGCTGGGTAAGCTCCTCCTTCTCGATGTTGAGGTCATTCACGAGGGATGACTTCTGTATCCAAATGTAAGCGAGAACAGCGCCAAGTGCCACCACTGCGGCGATGAGCGCATACATCACATTCTTGAGATTCTTTTCTTCCATAGTCTACAAAATGGTTTAGATGTGCAAAAATACGAAAATATAGGGATTTTACTATATTTGCCCTGTCATCAGCAAAAATCAGGCTATTATGAAATACGCAATCAGAGCAATCAAATATTTCATCTATTTCTCAGTCCTCCTCGTCATCGTGATCTTCGTCCTCGTGCAGATAAAGATGGTACCGGCAGACATCCAGGAAATCTTCCGCAACGGATATGATTCCATCTGGCAGATCGCACTCATGTTCGCAGGACTATCTGCAGTGTATCCCATGTTCGGATATGCGAAGAAGAGCGCAGCGGCCACCGGTTCGATCCAGGAAAGGAAGGCCGAGATACGCCAGTACATGGAAGACCGCGGCTACACCCTCGCTTCTGAGGAGGAAGGTGTCCTGAAATTCCAGCGCAGGAACCTTTTCCAGCGAATCTTCCGCATGCTCGAGGACACCGTGACCATCACCCAGGAGCTCGGCGGATTCGAATTCGAAGGCCTCAGGAGGGACATCGTCATCCTCGCAATCGGCCTTGAGACCAAACTCAACGGAGGATACGAGGCCTAGTCCCCGTTCAGCATCTTGGCAGCAGCGCAGAGCTGCTCATAGAACTCTTCACCGAAATACCTCTCGATAGGTTCGCGCAGGAACTCATACACGCGGATCTTTTCCTTCTTGCCCCTCGCGAAGGCATCCTTGCAGATGACCCAGCGGTGGAGGTTGAGCGCACGCATGCCGTTTCGCAGAGTCGACACGCGGATAGGATAGAGCCAGCATGAGATAGGCTTGCGGAAGTCGCCCTTGCCCTGGAACCAGAGCTTCTCCATCGAGCAGAAGCAGTTCCCGGCCTCGTCGAAGTGGCAGTACGCACACTCCTCGCTACCCTCGACCAGAGGAGTCACCATGTCGCCGTCACGGTCTATCTCGAAGAAGCCCTTCGCATCCACCGCGGCACGGCCCTGTGGGCGCATGATAGGAGAGAATATCTCGTAGTTCTTCTCGATGGCGTCCGGCTCGCTCTCGTCCAGAGGAGCACCGCTGTCTCCGATGATGCAGCAGCAACCCTTGCACTTCTCGTAGTCGCAGGCATAGTATTCCGTCAGTATTTCAGACGACACGAGGCAGTCGTCAATCTCGATTATTGTACTGTAATCCATATTATCATTTGTCTGAAGTATATTCCAACATTCCTCCCACCTGGAGGTTTGCGAAGAGCTCACGCAGCTTCGCCGAGCTGACCTGAGCGACCTTGTCCGCATATTTCGTGACCATGTCCCTGGACTCGAGGAAACGCACACGCACCGCCTCGGTCCAATATCCAGGGGTCTTCTGCTCAAGAGCTATGCTGCCCGAAAGAAGCTTCTTTTCCGTATCCAGCTTCGCTGCAGGGACATCCTTTCTCGCCATATCCGACATCACTCCCCTGACGAGCGTCCTGATTCGCTGAAGGCTCTCGGTCTGAACCATGCCCTCCACGGCCCTGACCCTGATATGAAGCACATACCTGTCCTTAGGCTCGGTAATGAAACGTCCCTCGACCTGAGCGTAGTAGCCGCTGCCGTCAAGAGCCTCGACGAGTGCCTTGGAGAGCAGTCGCTCTGCGATGTCCGCCGTCATGAAGTTATCTCCGGAAAGGAAGAAATCGCATGAATAGAGCGTCTGGAAGCCTATGGTCTCGTCCTCGGTGTCGAGTTCGACCGGAACGGCTATGCTCTTACGAGGACGCGCCGGAGCACTCATGTCGAAACCACCCACAAGCTGGGAGATGGTCTTCTGGACGGAGTAGTCGGTACGGTCGCCGATGAGCACGAGCGGGCCGCCGGACGGAGCGCCAAGCTCCGGCATGCTCGCGAAGACGAGCTGCAGCGACTTGAAAAGGAGCTGGAGGCGGGTCGCATCTGCCCTGCCCTCGAGGCTTATACCCTTGGACGAGCCACGGAATTCCATCTCGATGCCGTTTGCCGCAAGAAGGTTGAGGAAGTAGTCCCCAGGATACTGTCCCACCGCCATCTCGCGTATGGAAGGAGTATTCTCCTCGGCTCCGCGCAGCTGCCATGAGAAGTAGAACAGTCCATCGGTCTGCATCTTCTTATATATTATGTTCAGCCCGTTCGAGTATGTCCACGAATTGCCCCCGGTGAGAATGTCCTTCTTCATCACCGGATCCTTGATCTTTCTCTTCTGCAGGGACGGGAAGCCGAGAGTGTCAGCATAGTTCAGGTCCATGATCCCGCCGACACGCCCGTTGTCACACACGAGGCTGCGGAGCTTCTCCGAGTCCAGATCCTGCGGCGCACCGTCGAGGACGACCTCCAGATAGCCCTCGTCCGAGAGGCTGGCCGTGAACATATTGAAGAAGCCGAGACGCTCCTCGTCCGTCTGCACCCTGGTGCGGTAGAACTCGACTTCCGATTTCCTGGTCGCAAGGCTCGCGTTGTAGAGCACCGCATTCACGCACTTTTCCACATATTCCGCATTGCTCACGGTCTCATGGGCACGGGCCCATTCGTCTGCCACCATCTTCCGGTATGCCCATTCGTACTGGGCGAGGCTGACCTTGCCGCCGACCACGGAATCGAGGACGGAAGCAACTATGCTCACCGCCGTCTCCGCATCGCCCTTTCCCACTTCGAGAGAAAGAATGTACTGATCATCCCCTACGTGCTCATCAGACCTGAGGGCCTCATACTCGAGTTTCGTGCAAGCTATGCCGGCTATGCGAAGTTCCCTTTTCACGGAAGTTTCGAGAATGATTCCCAGCACATACTCGAACTGATCAGCCATCACGTTGACCACGGAGTTGTTGCTCTCGAGCGCCGATGCAGGAAGGTGGTACGAGAACATGAGTCTGGCGACGTCGCCACCATCTGCAGCCACGAACACGCCCTCCTCGATACGTTCCCACCTGTATTCCGCCTGCGGTACTGCAGCCTGATGCAACGAAATCGAGTCCGATAGCATCATTATCTTCGACTGAAGTGATTTTCTGTCAATATCTCCGGCGATTATGAGGGTCTGCCCTGTGGTCCCGCATGCGGGTTCCGATTCAGCCACAGACTTCATGATACGGAAGGAAGCAGAAAGGAGAGAATCGATACATGCTGTTCCGGAAATGACCGGACAGTCGCGGAAATCATACCTGAGATCATTGCCGACGCGACGCATGTAGCCATCCTTTCCCGGACCTATTCCGAAGCTCGAGAGAAGATTTGTCGGAAGTTCTGTTTCAGTTTGGCACGCTCTCTGCAATATGGTGATGTCAGCAAGGCCTTTGACCGACTGATTGGTAACGAGAACATACCCTATTCCTGACGGAAGGGTACCTCTGGAAACCGCAGGGTCATCCGCAAGACGCGGCAGGTCAGCCTGGGCAAAAAGGTCCCAGACGACCAAGGTCAGCAGGAAAATGACGGTTATTTTTTTGAAAAGACTCATAATATTGGTCTAACAATCACAAAAGTAACAAGATTTTTTTTGCTATATTTGCAATCTACGTGCTAGAGTAGTTTAAAAGGACAATTAATTACTAACTTAAGGATATGAAGAAGATTTTTGCAATTGCAGTTGCGATGTTGTGCGCTGCATTTACAGTATCTGCCCAGGACATGGCAGAGGCTACCGAGACAGCTAAGGCTGCTAACGAGGCACTCCAGGCCGGAGACAACCAGACCGCACTTGCACAGTTCAAGTCAGCTCTTGAGATGGCTGAGATGTGTGGCGGTGAGGGCATGGAACTCGCTGAGACATGTAAGGGCATCATCCCTAAGATCCTCCTCTCTATGAGTAAGGCTGAGGTCAAGGCTAAGAACTATGACGGTGCTATCTCAACCCTCAAGGAGACCATCGAGGCTGCAAAGACCTACGCTGCAGCAAGCGTGGCAGGTGACGCTGAGGAACTCCTCGGGCAGGTTTACAACCAGAGGGCTGGCGAACTCCTCAACAACAAGGATTACGCAGGCGCAGCAGCAGCTTACAAGGACATCATCGCTTCGGAGCCTACCAACGGTATGGCACAGCTCCGTCTCGGTATGGCACTCACTCAGCTCGGCAACACCGACGAGGCTATCGCAGCTTACGAGGCAGCTATCGCTAACGGTCAGGAGAAGAACGCCGCTAAGCAGCTCTCTACCATCTACCTCAAGGCAGCTCAGGCATCTCTCAAGGCTAACAAGTTCGCTGACGCTATCGCTGAGTGCGAGAAGTCAAACTCTTACTCAGAGTCTGCTAACGCTTACAAGATCGCTGCAAGTGCAGCTACCAAGCTCAAGGACAACGGAAAGGCTCTCGGTTTCTACGAGAAGTACCTCGAGGTTTCTCCAGATGCTAAGGACGCTAACGCTATCATGTTCACCATCGCAGCTCTCGCACAGCAGGCAGGTGACAAGGCAAAGGCTAAGGAGTTCTACTCAAAGGTCGTAACCGACGCTCAGTACGGTGTACAGGCTAAGCAGCAGCTCGACGCCCTCAACAAATAATGAAAGACCTTGAACTTCTTGCTCCGGCAAGAAACGCTGACATCGGCATCGCAGCAATAGACTGTGGTGCCGATGCTGTGTATATCGCCGGACCGCATTTCGGCGCACGCCAGGCCGCAGGCAATGACGTGGCCGAGATCCGCAGACTCTGCGAGCATGCGGCCAGGTACGGGGCAAGAGTGTTCGTGACGGTCAACACCATCATCTACGAAGACGAGCTCGCGCAGGCGAAGGAGATGATACGTCAGACGGTCGAGGCCGGAGTAGACGCTCTCATCGTCCAGGACCTTGCCGTCATACGTCTCGTGGACGAGCTGGTCGCCGAGGGCATGAGGAAAGTCGTTCTCCATGCCTCAACCCAGAGCGCCCTGCTCAACCCGGAGAGGGCTGAGTTCCTCGCATCGCTGGGATACGCCCGTCTCATACTTGAGCGCGAACTCTCGCTCACGCAGATCAGGGAGATAGCTTCCGCTGCCCCTCAATGCGAAATAGAGTTCTTCGTACACGGCGCGCTGTGCGTATGCTACAGCGGCCAGTGCTACATGTCCGAAGCCATCAGCGGACGAAGCGCCAACCGCGGAGCCTGCATACAGGCCTGCCGCTCGCGCTACGACCTCGTGGACGGCACAGGGAAGGTCCTCGTGAAAGACAAGGCCCTGCTCTCCCTCAAGGACTATAACCTCAGGAACAGGCTGGCCGACCTTGCCGAGGCTGGGGTCAGCTCATTCAAGATCGAAGGCCGGCTCAAGAATGAGTCTTATGTGAGGAATGTAGTCAGGGACTACTCCATTGCCCTCGACCAGCTGGTCGCCGCACATCCGGACAAATACCGCAGAGCCTCCTTCGGCAAGGTCGCCAAGAGCTTCATACCGGCCCTGGACAAGACCTTCAACCGTGGCTATACCGAACTGTACATCGACGGAGTGAAAGGAAAGTGGGCAGCCATGGATGCCGCAAAAGGCATGGGAGAAGAGATAGGAAAGGTAATCTCAGTGAAGCAGGACCTCCGGAGGGGATCGGCTGTCATAGAAGTCGAATGTCCGGCCGGATGCACGCTCAACAACGGTGACGGATTCTCGTTCGTTGCCGGAACCGGCGACGTGATCGGCTTCAGGGGCGATGTATGCGAGAATCTGCACAAAAGCGCAAGGATAATATGCAAGCCGTGCGAGTATCTATATAAAGGTGCAAAGATCTTCCGCAATCTCGACTTTGCCTTCGAGAAGGAAATCATGCGAAATCCCGGAACAAGAATGATGGGCGTGAGCCTCGAAGTCATCGTGGAGATGGACGAGATCCGCGTGAAGGCAAGCTCTGAGGATGGGCGCATCGTCGAGAAAGGCTTCATCACAGCTGCGACCGAACAGGCGACAAACACCGAACGCCTCGAGGGGCTTGTACGCAGCCAGCTCTCGAAGAGCAGCGGAATCCACGAATTCACCATCTCGGGCATCGATTTCCAGGCCTACCCTCTCGTCAGCAGCGCTTTCCTCAACGGGATCAGAAGGACTATCTCTGAGGCCCTCGAACAGACTCCGGTGAAATCAAGACCTCTCGCGGAGGGTAACAAGGCTTCTGCCAGCGCACACTGCGAGGGCACCAGCTACAAGAACAACATCGCCAACCATATCGCAGCGCAGACCTACAGGGACGCCGGAGCATCCCAGATCGAGGACGCCTATGAGCTGGCACACCAGAAGGGCGCAGAACTCATGCGCACCCGCTACTGCATACGCCACGAACTCGGCATCTGCCCTAAGCAGGGAGGCAAACCTACGGCAATGCAGCCGCTGTTCCTGGTGAACAACGGCCGCCGCTTCGCCTTGGGTTTCGATTGTCGTAATTGTGAGATGACTGTCAGCGAAGTCTGATTCATTCCCGGACCCTTTCTAGTAATCAAGCACCTCGAAGGTCATGTCGACATCACCGAAATGACCGGTCTTTCCGTTATTTGCCGTAAGGTAATTGTACGACAGCTGACCACGCCAGACAATGTCGTCCCTCGAGTTAAGAGGTATTTCCATATCGAAGCCATAGCTCTTGGACTGCACCTTCACCGTCGCATTGCATTTCCATGTAGTGCGTGTTCCTCCATCGTCTTCGATTATCATCATCGCCGCCCTCTCCAGCTGCGGAGTCCAGTTCGAGACGAGCACGGCGTTGAAGTCTCTCGGCTCACCGACATCCCTGCGCCTGACGACGATCATGAAATCCGTGATCTGCGGGCTATAGAGGAGGAGCTCCGCTTCCGTGCTTGCAACAAACTCCTCGACTGCACCGACCTTGACGAATAATAGTTAATTCTTCTTATTGTATTTGAACAAGAAGAATTTGAGATAGGAAATACAACAGTGATGAATGCTGTTCTTGATTAATCTCTTCTATATCCATCTACCACCTGATGTGGAAGAGGTCCCCTGTGAGGTTCTG
>NZ_JBAEER010000167.1:0-6664 GCF_056207615.1 Candidatus Cryptobacteroides sp.
CAGGTCCGATTTCAACGATGATATCCGCGAACTTACCACGACCACCGGACTGCTTCTTGAACACCTCGCGGTGCTGAACAGGCTGAGTGATGGCCTCTTTGTAGTTAACCTGAGGAGCACCCTGGTTGATGTCAACGCCGAACTCACGACGGAGACGGTCAACGATGATGTCGAGGTGGAGCTCACCCATACCGCTGATGTCGGTCTGGCCGGTCTCTACGTCTGACTTCACGGTGAAGGTAGGGTCCTCTTCAGCAAGCTTCGCGAGTGCGATTCCGAGCTTGTCGAGATCCTTCTGAGTCTTTGGCTCCACAGCAAGTCCGATAACTGGATCTGGGAACTCCATTGACTCGAGGGTGATAGGCGCACCTTCGAAGCAGATGGTATCTCCAGTGCGGAGATCCTTGAAACCGACTGCAGCGCAGATATCACCTGCCTCTACGAACTCGATTGGGTTCTGCTTGTTTGAGTGCATCTGGAAGAGACGTGAAACACGCTCCTTCTTGCCAGAACGGGTATTGAGCACATACGATCCAGCGTCAAGCTTACCTGAATAAGCTCTGAGGAATGCAAGACGACCTACGAATGGGTCGGTTGCAATCTTGAATACGAGGGCAGCAAATGGCTCCTTAGCGTCAGACTTGCGCTCAATCTCGTCTCCGGTAGCAGGATCGGTTCCCTTGACAGCACCCTTGTCGAGTGGAGATGGAAGGAAACGCATAACTGCGTCGAGGAGGAACTGAACACCCTTGTTCTTGAATGAAGAACCGCAGCATGCAGGGATGATCTGCATGTCGATGGTAGCCTGACGGAGAGCAGCGATGAGCTCGTCCTCAGTGATGGAATCTGGATCCTCGAAGAACTTCTCCATGAGAGTCTCATCTGACTCTGCGGCAGCCTCTACGAGCTTCTCTCTCCATGCCTGTGCCTCGTCAAGCATATCTGCTGGGATATCCTTGATCTCATAGTTCACGAGATTCTCGGTATTGTCATAGACCATTGCCTTCATGGCGATGAGGTCGATGATACCTGCGAACTTGTCTTCTGATCCGATAGGGAGACAAATTGGAACTGCATGAGCGCCGAGTTTGGTCTTGATCTCCTCAACCACTGCGAGGAAGTCTGCACCGACACGGTCCATCTTATTGACATAGGCAATCTTTG
This sequence comes from Candidatus Cryptobacteroides sp., assembly GCF_056207615.1. Classification (NCBI taxonomy): domain Bacteria; kingdom Pseudomonadati; phylum Bacteroidota; class Bacteroidia; order Bacteroidales; genus Candidatus Cryptobacteroides; species Candidatus Cryptobacteroides sp. Next base: position 1,165 of record NZ_JBAEER010000167.1, read on the forward strand.
GAACGCCGTACTTGTCTGCCTGGCGCCATACGGTCTCTGACTGAGGCTGTACGCGGCCGACTGCGCAGAAAGTAGCGACGGTACCATCGAGCACACGAAGTGAACGCTCCACCTCAACGGTGAAGTCAACGTGGCCCGGAGTATCGATCAAGTTGATCTGATACTGGTCGCCCTTGTAATGCCAGAATGCTGTTGTTGCAGCAGAAGTGATGGTGATACCACGCTCCTGCTCCTGAACCATCCAGTCCATGGTAGCAGCACCCTCATGAACCTCACCGATCTTGTGTGTCTTACCGGTGTAGTAGAGGATACGCTCTGAAGTGGTGGTCTTTCCGGCATCGATGTGGGCCATGATGCCGATATTTCTGGTAAATTTAAGATCTCTTGCCATTGTTCGTCGTTAAAAGATGAGGGATTAGAAACGGAAGTGTGCAAATGCCTTGTTTGCTTCTGCCATTCTGTGCATATCCTCCTTTCTCTTGAAGGCTGCACCCTCACAGTTGTAAGCGGCGATAATTTCGGCACAGAGCTTTTCTGCCATGGAGTGACCAGAGCGCTTGCGGGCAAAGAGAATCATATTCTTCATAGAAAGTGAAATCTTCCTTTCTGGACGCACCTCCATCGGCACCTGGAAGTTTGCACCACCGATACGGCGTGACTTAACCTCTACCTGAGGGGTCACGTTCTCGAGTGCCTTCTTCCAAATATCGAGAGGAGCCTGATCAGAATCCTTCATCTTCTCGCCTACCATATCAATGGCATCGTAAAAAATAGAATACGCGATACTCTTCTTTCCCTGCAACATAAGATTGTTCACGAAACGTGTAACGTTCACGTCGTGGAACTTAGGATCAGGAAGTAGAATCCTCTTCTTAGGCTTCGTTTTTCTCATTGTTGTGAAAAATTAAATTAGGTGATAAAATAAAAAATTACTTCTTAGACTTCTTTGGCCTCTTGGCGCCGTAGAGTGAGCGTGACTGCTTCCTACCCTCTACGCCAGCGGTATCCAAAGCTCCTCTAAGGATGTGGTAACGTACACCTGGAAGGTCCTTTACACGACCACCACGTACGAGCACGATTGAGTGCTCCTGGAGGTTGTGACCCTCGCCTGGGATGTACGCATTGACCTCTTTTGAGTTGGTAAGACGTACACGTGCTACCTTACGCATTGCTGAGTTAGGCTTCTTAGGTGTAGTGGTGTACACACGCACGCAAACGCCCCTTCTCTGAGGGCAAGCATCAAGAGCGCGAGACTTGCTCTTTACTTCTACAACCTCGCGTCCTTTGCGAACTAATTGCTGAATTGTTGGCATAAATGATTGTAAATCTTTAATTTATGTTTCACTTCCCCACTTTTAGGGGGCTGCAAATATACGGATAATTTTCCAAATAGCAACAAAATTATTATATTTGTGATATAACCGCATGAATTATGGAGCCTGATTACCAATGGATTATCACGAAGGTTGACGGTAAGATCGCGTCAGTCTCGCTGGATTACGGCGGTCTCTACAAGATCGCATCGATGCTCTACGGAGTGAAGCCCGGCCTCTCGAAAAAGAAGCAGATGAGTGCTGCGGCAAAGATGAGCCGCACCGCGCAGACCATCTCGACCGAGAAGGTGGACACCGACACCCTGATCAAGCTGAGCGAGAACCTACGCTGGGAGGACCTCAAGCTCTACGGCACCGAATTCCAGCTGGGAGTGTGGAAACAGCTGTTCATGCTCAACCACGCCGAGGACGGAGGACAGGCCCCTGAACCGAAGCTCCTGAGCTACTCCGAGTTCGCGACCGTATGCGGGAACCGCCCTGGAATCAGGGCCGTCGCCCATGCAGTGGGACTCAACCCCGTGGCCGTGCTCCTGCCATGTCACAGAATCATCCCTAAGGAGTCGCTCGACCGCATCGCGGAGATAGAGGTCGCTGCAAGGAAGACCATATTCAAGGGTGCGGACATCTGGCTCTTCGACGCAATAGACTTCGGCGAGTATGCTCTCGGCACGAAGGTCAAGAGGTACATACTCGGACGCGAGTTCTCCTACGGCTGCGCTTCTATCTGATCTGGTATTCGCGCAGAGCCTGACGGTAGGCTATGCACTGATCCACATACGAGTCTTCGCTCTGGCGGAGGCTCGTCTGCGTCTGCAGGAGCTCGGACATGGTCACCATGCCGGCAGAGAATGAGAGACGCTGGCGCTCATACACGTCGCGCGCATATTCGACGGACTGCTCCGCAAGCTGCAGCTGTTCCCACGCGGTGGTAAGGTTGACCCAGAGCTGGCGTGCACGAAGAAGCAGCTGGGCATCGAGATATTCCTGCTCATTGCGGGCCTTCTCGACCTCATAGCTGAAGCGCCTTATCTTGCGCGAAGCCTTTCCCCAGTCCGAGATCGGAATCCTGACCATCGCATATACGGCACCGTTCATCCTGCCGTCGCCCACGGTCTTACCATAGCCGTACATGGCTCCGACACCAACCTCCGGCAGAGTCTCGCCGACCGTCATCTTGCGCTGGAGGTCCTTCGCCTCCACCTGCAGGGCAAGCAGCCTGGTCTCATCCATCCTGTCCGCGAGTTCCTCTTCGGGAACATAGTATGAATCCGGAGAACGAAGGCCGCCGAGGTCGTCGTCCATCACGATATCGTCGATATAAGGCCTTTCCGCAGTCGCCACTGCCTGGACGGTGGAATAGTCTATGCCCAGGGCGTTGCAGAGATCCATCTTCGCGAGCCGGGTTCCGCCCTTGAGCTGAAGTTCCGAGCTCTTGAGCTCAGACACACGCAGCTTCACCATCATCACATCGCTGTCGGTAAGGACGCCAGCGTCCCTTGCCGCGAGCACGTCCTTCTCGAGGGAAGCGAGCAGTGCGGAAGCCTCCTCGAGCGTCTTCTTCTTTTCCTGAAGCGACACGACCATCCAATACTTCTGCTCAACCTGGAGCTCGGTGTCGCGATGGCGCAGGCTCTGCTGAAGCTCAGCCGCCTTTACGCCAAGAGAAGCGAGACGGTTGCCGTTCACTATTCGTCCGCCCGCAAAGACAGGCTGCGTGACAGTCACGGTCGCGCCGTATCCGTACTGCAGGGCCTTGTACCTGGTCGGCAGGTCATACTGCGGAGCCAGCTCATCCACATAGTTGCTGATGTTCCACGCATTGTCGGACTTGCCGAGGATGTCCGTAACGCCCAGATCGATGAAAGGATGGAGCGCATGGAAGGCCACAGCCGTAGCCGAGACGCTTGGGAAGTACTCGGCGAGCGCCTCCTGCTTCTGGGCACGCGCGGCAAGCACGTCCAGTGCGGCATTGCGTTCGTACGGATCGTTCCTGCGCGCGAGCTCCTTGCACTCCGGCAGGGTGAGCACCCTCTCCTGAGCATGGGCCGACCCACCGGCAATCAGCAACATCGCTATGATATATATGGTCTTTACTTTCATTTCTTATCCGCGTTCTTGAATAGCTGCCAATACGAGATAGGCATGATGAGCACGATGAGGAAGATCGAGAGCAGGGTTCCGAAGCATATCACGATACCCATAGGCATCCAGAGGAAATCTCCGCTGAGTATCATCGGAAGCACTCCGAGCGCGGTCGTGCAAGAGGTGAGGAAGATCGGGCGCATACGCCTCTTTCCGGCTTCCATCGCCGCAGTCCTGACGTCCTTTCCGCGCTTGAACCTCTCATCCTCCGCATACTCGAACATGAGGATACCGTTCCTGACGATAATGCCCACGAGGCTCACGAGTCCGAGCACCGCCGTGATGGTGAAATCCATGTCGAAGATCCACAGTCCGAAGAAGGCACCGAAGAGGCAGAGCATGCTCATCGAGAGCGTCAGCACTGCGAGGGAAGCCTTCTTGAAATGGAAGAGCAGGAAGATGAAGAGCACCATGACGGCTGCGAAGAAGGACCATGCGATCTCCGGGAAGACCTGATCGTTGGCAGCGGAAAGTCCTCCGAAGCTGACCTGGACGTCGTCCCCGAATTCAGGACGGAGCTCCGTGTCGATGAACTTCTGTATCTTCTTCATCGCCACCGGCTGGCTCTGGCCTGTCCTCATGTCCGCATACACGCTCACGGCCTCGCGTCCCGCCATGTGGTCAAGCTCCGTGAGCGACCAGTCCGGCGAAACATACGCAACCTGCCTGAGCGGCACGGTGACTCCAGGGACTGAGGTTGCCACCATCTGGTTCTCCACCGTCTCATAGTTCATGCTTCCGTCGATTCCTTCGCTGTAGAGATTGACAGGAACCTGCCTGTCGCCCTCCCAGAGGGTCGAAATCGTCTGGCCGTTGAAGGTGCCGGCAAGGGACATGGCAAGCATGGTCTTGTTCACGCCGAGCCTCGTCGCCTCATCGGCATTGAGGGTGATGTTGACCGAGCTCTGGAAGTTGTCGCAGTTGCTGTGTATCCACTTGAGCTCGTCGTCGAGCGAGTACATGTATCTCTTGAGCTTCTCCGCCGCAGGGAGCAGAGCGTTCCTGTCGTCACCGGAGAAAGTGACCACGATCGCCGCCTCCGCACCGTTGTAGTCCATCTGCTTGTAGCGTATCACGGCCTCCGGGAAGATATGCTCATAGTTCTTCTCATATTCGCGCAGGATCTCCTCCGTCGCCCTGGTCGAAGTCGTGTTCACGAGCATCTGTGCCACGCCAGGTCCAGGAAGCTTAGGCGGATAGGTCGCGGTGAAGCGGGGAGCACTGGTGCCTATGAAGGATGTCACCGAAGTCACTCTCCTGTCCTTCAGGAGCATGTTCTGGAGCGAATCGACATAGTGCTTGGTCTTGTCAATCGTCTGTCCGGTCTCAATCTCCATCTCAATCACGAAGAAGTCGCGCGCCGCATCCGGCATCATCTGGATATTGGTCTGGCTGAACATCACGAGTCCGAGCACCACCGCCGCAAGGCCACTGACTAAGGTGAACAAAGGACGCCTGAAGCACCACTCCTGGACGGTCTCATAGAACCTCTGGATGAGGTCGAAGAACCTGTCCTGGGCCCTTGTAACCAGACTCTTCTTCCTGCTCGGATCGAGAGGCAGCATCCACTTTATCTCCATCGACGGCACGACGCTGACTGCGAAGAAAAGGGACATCATCAGCGATATCGTGATCACGATAGGGAAGAGCTTCACGAAGTCGCCGAGGTAGCCGGTTATGATCATGGTCATAGGGTAGAACATTGCACAGATGGCCGCGGTGGCGATGAAGGTCGGCATGAAGAGCTCCTTCGCGCTGGCGCATGCCGCCTCGAGCGGCGAGAGTCCTCGTCCGAGCTTGTCCATGTATCCGTCTATGGTGATGATCGAGTCGTCCACTATCATTCCCAGACAGACTATCAGCGCGGCGAGGGTCACCGTGTTCATGTCTATCTTGAAGAAGTACATGCATGCCAGGGCCACCGCGGTGCAGACCGGAACTCCCGAGCTGGCGATGAGCGCCGAGCGTATAGGGAAGAGCAGCACCATCACGAAAACCACGACGAGCATGGAGATCAGCAGGTC
>NZ_JBAEER010000168.1:0-1673 GCF_056207615.1 Candidatus Cryptobacteroides sp.
GCTGCTGAGCTTTCAAAGCTCTTCAACTACAACATTCCTCTCCGTTGGAGCATCTCACACCTCTATCAGTGCATCCTCGACGGTCAGGAGCATGTCAAGGACATAACCTACATCACTACCCTTGCAGGTTACATCCACTGGCGCCTCACCGGCAAGAAGGTCCTCGGTATCGGCGACGCTTCAGGTATGATCCCTGTAGATCCTGCTACCAAGAACTACGACGCTGAGATGGTAAGGAAGTTCGACGAGCTCGTAGCTCCTAAGGGCTACAACTGGAAGCTCGGCGACATCCTCCCTGAGTGTATCGTTGCAGGTGAAGATGCAGGTGTGCTCACCGAGCATGGTGCACATCGCCTCGACATCTCCGGCCACCTCAAGGGCGGTTGCCCACTCTGTCCTCCAGAGGGCGACGCAGGTACCGGTATGGTCGCTACCAACGCAGTAAAGCAGCGCACAGGTAACGTATCTGCAGGTACCTCATCATTCTCTATGATCGTTCTCGAGAAGGATCTCAGCAAGCCTTACGAGATGATCGACATGGTGACAACTCCTGACGGCAGCCTCGTAGCCATGGTTCATTGCAACAACTGTACTTCCGACATCAACGCATGGGTCAACCTCTTCAAGGAGTACCAGCAGCTTCTCGGAATTCCAGTGGACATGAACGAGATCTACGGCAAGCTCTACAACCACGCCCTCACCGGTAACGCTGACTGCGGTGGCGTCATCTCTTACAACTACGTATCAGGTGAGCCAGTGTGCGGATGTACCGACGGACGTCCTATGTTCCTCCGTTCTGCAAACGACAAGTTCAACCTCGCAAACTTCATGAGAGCACACCTCTACGGTACCGTAGGTGCACTTAAGATGGGTAACGACATCCTCTTCAAGGAGGAGCACGTACAGGTCGACAGGATCACCGGTCACGGCGGTCTCTTCAAGACCAAGGGCGTAGGTCAGAAGGTCCTCGCAGCTGCCCTCAACTCTCCAATCTCAGTGATGGAGCCTGCAGGCGAAGGTGGTGCTTGGGGTATCGCACTGCTCGCCGGTTACCTCACCAACAAGAAGGGTCTCAGCCTCGCTGACTACCTTGAGATGGTGGTATTCAACGGTGACAAGGGTGTAGAGATCGCACCAGACCCAGCAGACGTTGAAGGATTCAACTCTTGGATCGAGACTTACAAGGCATGCATCCCTGCAGAGCAGAAAGCCTGCGAGTGCAAGAAGTAATTCACGCTCCCATATATTTATCCGGGCGGGCCTGACCGCGTGCCCGGGTACCATTTCCCCACACGACAAGACATGAGAAAAGCATTCTTCATTGCTGCCCTGATGGCAGCAAGCGTCGCTGCAAATGCCCAGAAGCATATCAGCGTCGATTTCAGCAGAGAGAAGTTCCCTGTACAGAAGACAATGTACGGAGTATTCTTCGAGGACATCAACTTCGCCGCAGACGGAGGTCTCTACGCAGAGCTCGTCAAGAACCGCTCGTTCGAATTCGACAACCCTCTCCAGGGCTGGCAGTCCTTCGGAAACGTCGAGGTACGCAACGACGGTCCTTTCAGCAACTGTCCTCACTATGTGCACCTCAGCTACGCGGGACACCCGGTACGCGTCACCGGACTCGAGAACGAAGGCTTCTTCGGTATGGGAATCGAGGAAGGCAAGGAGTA
>NZ_JBAEER010000169.1:0-5693 GCF_056207615.1 Candidatus Cryptobacteroides sp.
AAGTACCGGTGAGGTTGATGCAAACGAGGTGGATGAGAATGAGGGTAAGACCGATTGCGAGGCCTGCGAGGTTACCTGCACCCTTCTTCTCGTCGGTAGTTCCGAGGACTACGAGAACGAAGAGATAGGTAGCGACGATCTCGACGAGGATTGCACCGCATACGCCGCCTGCGTTAGCGACACCGTTGGTACCGAGACCTGCAGGGTTGCCCATTGCACCAGCAGCGCCGGTGACCTTGACGATTGCGAAGAGGACAGCTGCACCGATGATACCACCGAGGAACTGACCAGCCCAATAACCGCAAGCGTCCTTCCAGCTCATGCGGCCTGAGAGGGCTACGCCGAGGGTGATGGCAGGATTGATGTGGCAGCCTGAGATTGCGCCGATGGTGTAAGCCATGGCGATTACTGAAAGACCAAATGCCGCAGCTGTTGCGAATACGCCTGCTGGCTCACCGCAACCTACGAAGACTGCTGTTCCGCAGCCAAGAAGTGTCAGAACCGCTGTTCCGATGCACTCTGCAATGTACTTTTTCATAATGCTTTATAATTAAATGGGTTGTTATTCTGGCTGGGATTCCGTCTGGACAGGGTGGATGTAGATATCTCTCTGTGGGTATGGAATCTCGATCTTGTTCTCGTTAAGGGTGTTATATATGATCTCCTTGGCGTCTGCGATGTAGCCTGCCTCGTTCTCCACGAGCACGTACTGCTTCACGATGAGGTCGACACTGCTGTCGCCGAAGTCGTTGAATGCAATTGTTATGCCTCGAGTAGGATCTACCACCTGCCTTCCGTACTTGTCGGTCTTCTGGAGAACCGTGAGGGCCTCGGTGAGCACTTCCCTCACATGCGCAACGTTGACTCCATAGTGGACTCCGACAGGAATCTTCACGAGTTCGTAGGAGTTGTTCTTGGTGAGGTTCTTGAAGTTCTTGTTGAAGAGGGCAGTGTTGGTGATGGCCATGATACTGCCGTCCAGGGTGTGGATCTGGGTGCTCTGGTATGATATGCTCTCGACCTTTCCGCGTATGCCGTCGCAGTCGATGTAGTCACCGACCCTGAGTCGGCCGGACATGAGCTGGATGCCGTAGATGAAATTGTTCAGGACATCCTTAAGCGCGAGACCGATACCGGTAGCGAGACCGGCGGCCACGATGCTGATGGCTCCCATCGGGATGTTGATCAGTACAATCAGCGTGATGATGTAGGTGCCCCAGACGATGATCGAGATGAGATTGTTCGCAAGGGTGAGGTTGATCTCGTTCGAGCGTATGTGCTGGGTGCCGCTTCGCTTCATCGCGTTCTCATACTTGAGGTGACGGTAGAGCGCCTTCGCGATATAAGCGACATAGCGGAAGATGAAGAAGAGCTCCGCTGTGAGCAGAATCTTGAAGAGAGACAGGTGCAGGATGGCATTTCCTTCAGCATCACTGAGGTTGAAGAAAGGTCTGAAGAATATGATCTTGCAGGAGTCGGTGAGGTCGAATACGTCTGCCGCAAGCCAGATGCTGAATGGAATCGAAAGGATTGCCACGACAGGAACGACGACGTCCTTGATGAGGTCGAACATCCATGTAGCCTCGATGAATGCTCCCTTGACCTTGTCATTCACTATCACGTGTTCCTTGCGGTACTCGGCGATACGTCTCTTCATGAACTTGCCGTCAAACATGTTGAGAAGCTCATAGAATGCAGTCACGGTCACTATTGCGGACAGCTGGAAGAGCCACCAGATGAATGCCTGCACACTGAGAAGAACATAGCCTTTCCAGCTAGTTACAGTGGTGACAACCATCACGAACAGTGACATCCAGGCGTAGGCCCTGTCAATCTTCTCGGTGTTCTTCTTGCCCTTGTGGCAGATTATGAACTGCCATATCGTGAACAGGAGTATAATAGGAGGGAAGGTGAGGTTGACGAGCCTGTTAGGGATGAATATGACACGGAAGATGATCACGACGAGTCCGGTGATTATCACCGGTACATAGGTCATGAGAGTAGTGCGGCTGCGTTCTGCCGGCACTCGGATGAGAATGGATATGAGTATCGCGCTGACGAGCCACACGAATACGACGAGGAGCGAACTGGCCATCACAATGAAATTCTGGTCGATGAACCTGTTCGCGATCATGATGGTTATCGCAAATGTGAGTGTTCCGGCGAGAAGCATGATGCATGGTCGCTGGAGCTTGAACTCTTCGGTGCGGAAACGTGGGACGTACCTGTTGAGCAGACGTACGATGATCGAACTCAGGAGTGCCGCTATCGATATGAAGAATACCACGATGAGTACGAGAGCACTGACGACCGGACCTCTCCATTCGCTCTGGTTCACGTGCTCATGGTGATGCTCGTGGTCATGCTCGTGTTCTGCGTCTTCGTGATCATGCTCCTCGTCGGCATCATGGTGGTGCTCCTGCTCATGCTTGGCAACCTCATCCTTGTGCTGGTCGGCAAGTGCGGTCAGCGCTCCGAGTTCCTCTAAGTGTCCGGTGGAGTCACCGACCTCGTGCATATTTGCAGGATTTTCGATTGCACTTCTTCCCATTGCGTCTGCGACCGTTGCCATGATGGTCGGTGCATCTGCCTCGCATCCATCATCATAGACGGCATATGCCTTTGTATATTTCTGCCTTGCGTCTGCGATGGCACGCTTGACATATGCGCGGAAATTCTTCAGGACGTAGAAATAATTATCCTGACCTTCCTTGAAGATGCTCTTCTGTATGCCTCGATAGCGCTCCTGGGCATAGTCATAGGACTCCTTGAGCCTCTCGTTCATGTCGGCATAATGGCGGTTGTCGTCGACAATCTGATCTCTTGCGATCGTATAGATGTTGAGAAGATCCCTTGCGTACAGGATACAGCTGTCGCGGTCTATGCAGCTCTGCTCATCCAGTACGAATGGACGATGGTTGTGGTCGTCGGCTTGGATGTTTGCCAGATGGGCATGTACAGAACCATAGTCGAGGCTTATCATCAGACTGTCATTGCTGACATAGATGCTGTCCGGGATCTCGTCTATCTGGTCGAGCACAGGTGGGAGGCGCCTGAGAGCTTCGATGAGCCTCTCGTATCGGTCTATCTCTACGTTGAGGTCATTCACGAACTCATCGTAAGGCCTACGTCGAGAACTGAAGTCCTCATACTTTTCGCTGACCTCCTTGAGGGCATAGGTCATGTCGAAAGTGAATTCGGAATTCTGTGAGTAGAGAATGAGGGAAAGCTCGTTGCATTTCTTGATCATCTCGATCATCTGCTGGTGCTGCCGCTCACTCATCCTCAGGAGCATTTCCTTGGAGCTCTCTACCTTTTCATGCTGCTGATTGAGCTCGAATCGGAGAACGGAGAGGGTATGCGCCAGGTCTTTCTCCGTGAAGACTGCGAATGCAGGAATGGCGGTCAGAAGGACTGCCAACGCTATGAATAGGACTTTTCTTTTCTTCATCTGTCTGTAGTTTGGTGGCTACACATCCTACAAATTTATGAAATTATGTGTAAAAATGAACTTAGAGAATCAGAAAAGAGAAATGCGTGTCTCCTGAATCCCTAATCTTCCAAATTTTATATTATTTGGGCCGAGAAAACTACATACTCTGCCGCCGTCAGTATGGAGAGACTATCTATCATCGAAGCCCTTCTGCTTTTCTTTATGAATATACCGATGATTACCGAGTATTATAAGATTTCATGTCTATCCAAATTAGTTCATCCCCGCTATTCCGCCTGTATGCAAATGCTTTTGGAAAATATGTATATATGGCGCTCCAATTAAGTAGTCTCATCTCGTCCCGTAGATAAAGAATTTTGTCCTTTTGAAGAGAAACATCATTGAATTCTATATCGTCATTTTCAACAGTCCATCTGAAAACGCGAAACCCTTGGTCATATTTATCCAGTATAATGTATAGCATATTGTCATCTATAATTTCTAAATCTAAACTATAGCCATCATCAAGAGTATTATTTAAGGTCATAATAATACCATCTATATCACCAGCTATATCCGTATGGTCGTTTATATGAGCTTTCTTTGAAATTGCGATACTGTCAATATATGATATTGAATGGGGCATTTCTTGTTGCATATTACCATCATAGCATGTAGTTACCCAAATGGTAAAGGGCGTGCTTGAACGAGTAAAGTAAAAGCTGTTCTCAATATTATTGACGACAGGCAAGCGGTATGAGATATCATTGTTCACCAAATGGAAAAAAACCTCCGTGAGTGACAGATCGATCCCATCTGGAAGACAATCTGTGTATTTTCTACCATAATCTAACCTCCCACAACCATCAATCAAGACATCAACACTAAATCGCGATTTTTGAATTGTTGCCGAATCTGTATCATAAACTCTGTTGTCACATATATGACATGCTGTTATTTGGCACAATAAACTGGCTATAAATACGGTAAACATACTCAATCATTACTATAAAATAGAACTAAAAGCCTATGTATTTACTCTCTCGTACCTGAGATAAAATATATGGGTGGTGTGATAGATCTTGCGAATAAGAGTTTGGAAGTCTGCCTGAAATCACGTTCCTCTCTGAATCAAAATACAACTTATTGTCTGAGCTAGTCCCAAGCTTTTGGTCGCTAGTTGCATTATCATATACGCGTAAGTAGTTACCCTTAGAATCATGCCCCATCCCAACAACTACAAGGAAATGATCTGTAGTTTTGTCGCGATTAACAGACCCCTTTTGGTTATCGACTCCAATCAGTACAGGGATTCCATCCGACAATGCGCTTTTAAAATATGAAATTGCTTTCTTTAGATCATTTAGATTCACACCAGAAGACTCATTGTACGGATACATGTTAGATGATTCCGTGGCGCCGCCAAATGTATAGTTAACAGTCATCAGTTGTGCTTTAGCAAGTGATAAAAAACAGTTAGTTCTATCCGATGCATGACGTGAATTCCATCCTATAAATAAAGATGGTGGTATAACATTCTCGATAATATCCCAATCGGTATCGGTTCTGTCAATATCCTGATACTTTTCGTGTTCATCAGGAGATGGCATTCTTCCATCCGGATCGACCCTGTTCACCGGATCGCCGGCACAGTAGGCATATGGGCTGACAGACGGATACTTCTCGGCGAGCGGGTCGATCGTGGTGAATCTTCCCATCGAGGTCTCGAGGTATCTTGCACTGAAGTCACCTCGACATATCCTCCGTCGAAGAGCACCTTGCTGAGCGCGGTCGCCGTGAAGATGCAGCTGCCGGAATATATCCTTGCCAGCCCCCCTGTTTCCCAGCCTCGGCACATAGGTCTCGCTGAGCTTCCTCCCGTCGGCGGCGTATACCACGTTGAGCTGGCTGCTGCCCATGAGCCTTATCGTGGACGGCAACCCTATCTCGTTGTATTCTATCCCGCTCGCCAGTCCTGCGGCTCCGGTGTACCTTCCGCAGGCGTCGTATGATGCCAGGCTTCCTAGCCCTGACGAAAGCCTGTTCCCGTCATAGCCGTGGACGGTGAGTGTCGTTGCTGACGCCCCAGAACCTGAACGGCTGCGTCGCGTCATGTTGCACCCGAGGTCGTACCAGTACCGCTCGCTGTAGTCTCCGTCGTGGGACGGCTCCACATAGTCTGCCTGAGCCAGCCTCGACAGCCCGTCATAGTGGAAGTCGTATCCCCTCATCCCGGACTCGGACGGATTCCTCCACTGCA
>NZ_JBAEER010000170.1:0-3190 GCF_056207615.1 Candidatus Cryptobacteroides sp.
TTACAGACCTATGGTTCTGCCATATTTTCACTTCAAACTTGTGGATGCTCCGGTTGAACTGATAGAGAGGGGATCCCTGGAAACAGACTTCATCGTGGAAATCGGCCTCGGTAACGGGAAACAACTTAAGGATACCACCCACGTTAAACTGCTGATGCCGGAGGTAGTGGCAGACAGATAGTACAGAGAAAACGAGATCAATAGAATGCGATCGATGAAGGAATGTCTCCGGTGGTGACGGACCAGAGGCTCCTGCCGTCAGGGGAGTAGCAGATGAGCTTTCCCGGAGTGACGTAGTCGGTGGCGTCGGTGATGAGAACCTCGCCAGTGTAAGGATTCGAGGCAAGGCCGTATGGAGTCCGTATCTGACTCTCGCTGCCGTCCCTGATGAATCCTTCCGACACTTCCTTGGTGAGCATGTCGACGGTCGAGTAGGCGGCCGCCTTTCCGTCATATCCATAGACTATCAGGTCGTCCCCGCGTCTTGTCATGGCATTGCAGCGTACATCAAGCGTATCCGTCACCGCATCGTCGCGGACTACCATTACTGAGGATTTCCTGCTGCCGTAGTCACCTCTCGAGGATACCCATATCGAACCGTCCGGGCCGAGGCACATGCGGTGGAGGTTGATTCCGACGTGGATGTGCCCGCTGAGGCTGAAGCTTTCGAGGTCGATAACCGAGACCCTGTCGTCATAGTCAGGGGCCATGTAGCCACCGCTGTTGGCGACATAGAGCCGCCCTTCGCTGATGACCATTTCCTCGGGTTGGTACCCAACTTCGCATCTTCCGACTATCTCCATCTTTCTGAGGTCTATCTTCGCTACGTAGCCCAGCCTGTCGGCGGGGCCGCTGAGTATCTCTCCGGCATAGGACGAGACATAGGCGAAGTCGTCGTCGAAGCAGATGTATCGGCAGTTAGGAACGGGGATGCTGGCTATGTGGGCGGCCGTGCCTGCGTCCATCACCTCGACGAGGTTGGAGCAGTTGATCACGGCATAGAGCCTTCCCCGGTGGATCTTGAGGTCATTTCCCACGTCTCCGAGCTCCATCGCCACATTCGGATTCCGGAACCCGAAGATATTCTTCTCGTAGATGCCGCTCTTCCCGTCGAAGTGATCCAGTGTGCATTTGTTCGAGCCCATGTTCCCTTCGTTCAGCAGATAGAAACCTCCGTCGAAGAGCGTCGCTCCTTCGATCTGGGTCTGCACCGGCTTGATGACCGGTTCCTCATGAACGCAGGCGCACAGGAGGAAGATGGCGGATATGATGGCAAGGCTTCTTCTCATAGTACAAAGCTAAGCACAATTCTGAAATTAGTCCCTGGCATGGGATAGCAGTTCACTATTTCGTACTGCTGGTTGAAGATGTTGTTCAGCCCGAATCTCGCAAGCAGCTCATGGTCATTCACAGGCCATGCTCCCGAGAAGGAGATGTCGCTGGTGTACCAGGGCTGCTGGTGATTTTCAGGGATGTTCGCCGAACTTTCATATCGCTCGCCGGTATAGAGGAAGCTGTAGTTGAGGGAATATGAACCCCAGCTGAGCCCTGCGACCGCGGACAGGCTGTGGCGCGGAATGTATGGAATCTGACCTCCGTACCATTCGCTCTGAGGGTCGGTGAGGTCCTTCGCGCGCTGATAGGTGTAGGCGAGCCGGACATTGGCCATCAGCTCGTCCTTCCCGGCCCTGAAAATGGCAGCTTCCGCGGTGGCGCTCAGCTCGCTTCCGAGCACCTCCACATATCCGAGGTTCATCATCGTCCACTGGAACTGGTTGCGTGCCGGCACTGCGACGATCTTGTTCCATACCTGGTTGAAATAGCCCTCCGCATTGGTCTCGACGCTGCGCAGGAATCCCTTGGACCATCGTTTCTGCCAGGTGACTCCGAGGTCGTACTGGTCGGTGGTCTCGGGCTCGAGCTCACGGTTTCCTACCTGGACATAGTAGAGGTCGTTGAGGGTCGGCATCCTGAAAGAACGCTTGTAGAAGGCCCTCAGGTGGAAGTCCTCGCCTCTGACGGGCTTCACGGAAACGGATGCGGCGGGGGAGAATCTGCTGCGGACTGCGACTGCTCCGTCGGAAGTGACGTCATGCAGCCATGTGTGCAGCAGGCTCAGCTGCGCCTTGACGATCTCCCATGTCCACGTGGATGCCACGGCGCTCAGCAGGCTGCTCCTCTGCGGGAATGCGAAGCCCTGCAGGTCCGAGTCAAGGTCGTTGTATTTCCAGTCCACGGCGATGTCTGCGTACCACCATGGGAATATGCTGAATCCGTTCGCGAGGCTGAGGTAGGTCTCCTTCTGGTGATAGCGGTTGTCGACGTACATCGTGCTTACGTCCTTCCTCGGGTCGGAGACATATCTCAGGAAGTCATCCGCATAGCGGGCCTTCGCTGCAAGTCTGTATATGCCCCAGCGCCTGTCCACCGAACCCTGTACGAAGATGTTCCTGTCCCACTGCCTGTCCTCGTTCCTGAAGTAGCCGGGAGTCTCGCGTACGAAGGCGCCGGGATAGCCGCGCTGGGAGTCGTAGAGGTATGCCTTGACTTTCCATGAGCCACCGTCCATGTCCCCGAAGATCCCGAGTTCGGTCCTCAGGGCCTTCACGTCTCCGTTCTGGCGGACTGCGGTGGTGTCATAGCCGTCCTTCTTGGCGTAGCTGAACCTGTACTCTCCGCTGGTGTAGAGGTAGGATGCGTCGACGGATGCTGATATCTTCGGCGAGAGCCTGAATTCCCATAGCAGGGAAGGGTTCACGGTCTTGAAGGAACCGGTGCTGAGGCTGGCCTTTAGATTGTGCTTCCTGCCCTCCTGGAAGTGGGGAACGCGGCTCTGGAGATAGACGGTGTTCGCAGATGCATAATCGGTCGCAGACTGCAGGAAACTGGTCTTCTGCCCGTTGTAGAGGCTGATGGCCTCCATGTTCTCGAGGCTGAACCTTCCCAGGTCCACGGTTCCGTTCTGGGCGTTTCCTATCTGGACTCCGTCGTAGAAGACTCCTACGTGCTGGCTGCCGAGGCTCCTGACGTTCACCGTCTTGAGACCTCCGATTCCGCCGTAGTCCTTGACCTGCATGCCGGAGAAATAACGTATCGCATCGGTGACGCTCATTCCGCTGAGCCTGTGCAAGGCTTCGCCGTCGAGGGTCTGGGCGGGGGTGACCGATCCTTGGCTCCTCCATGCGGATAC
>NZ_JBAEER010000171.1:0-21659 GCF_056207615.1 Candidatus Cryptobacteroides sp.
CTTCTCAGCGAGAGCACGTCCTTCGTAGCAAGGAAGGTCATGACCTGATCCTGAAGAATAGCCACCGCCATGGATCCATACGAACACCGGACGCTTCTTGCCGTCGTTGATGCCCTTGGTCCACACGTTGAGAACGAGACAGTCCTTCTCATCCATCGGCTCCCTGATGAACTGGTTACCGAATGCATAGTCGGTCTGAGGATTGCCATCCCATGCGAATGTCTGGGTCTGAGGGGCCTTAGGGCCATAGTTCCTGCACTTGAGCACTCCCTCGTGCTTGTCGGGAGCCACAGGTGGCATGAAACGCTCAGCCTTTGCGTACTGGATACCCTTGAAAGTGAAGATTGCGCCATCCTTGTAACCCTGGATGTCGCCATAGATAGTATGAGCAATGGTCGAGTCGTCGGTGACGCAGACCCTGTCATACATGTTCTGAACCGTCATTCCACTCTCTTTTTCGCCACTCTTACCAACGCAAGAACAGACGAGGAAAACTGAAGCAGCTACAGAAAGAAATGTAATCTGTTTCATAAGTAAAAAGTTAGTTTTTCAGTGATTCTTTCGGCCCAGCCCCATTAAGCCATCGACAAAATTAGGATACAAGATATTATAGGAAGTGTAAATAAACAGCAATAGGGTGGAAAATAAATTTACCTGCCCAAAAAAGAATAATCCACCAAAATAAAAAGAAATCACCCTCTCGTCTTTCGGCGAGTAAATAATTTTGCGAGCAACTGTAAAGCAGCCCCAATAATTATTAGCAACAATAATCAAAAACATCATGTTGAACGAAAAATCAATGAGAATCGCATCTTATAGAGCCGTCATCGTAGCGGTCATAATGGTGCTTTCATCTTTCGGGCTCAACGCGCAGAACGTCAAGGGAACAATCAAGGATCCCGCTGGTCAGCCTGTCATCGGAGCCTCAGTATTCGTCACAGGTACCCAGAACGGTACCGTCACTGACGCTGACGGAGCTTACTCACTCTCCAACGTCAATTCATCAGCTACACTCCAGTTCTCATGCATCGGCTACTCTACCGTAGACGAGCCTGTCAACGGAAGAACAGTCATCGACGTGATCCTCGAAGAGGAGAACGAAATGCTCGACGAGATGGTCGTCATCGGTTATGGTACAGTAAAGAAGAGAGACCTCACCGGTGCCGTATCAGTCGTGAAGCCTGAAGATTTCAAGAACAAGAACAACACCTCCATCGGAGATATGCTCCAGGGTGCTGCAGCCGGTGTAAGCGTACGCTCTACCGGTGAGATCGGCGGCGTTCCTAGCATCCAGATCCGTGGTACAGGTAACCTTACCAACAATGACCCTCTCTACGTCATCGACGGTATGCCTACCTCAAACGACATCAACTTCAACGTCAACGATATCGAGTCCATCCAGATCCTCAAGGATGCCTCTGCTGCCGCAATCTACGGTTCACGCGCAGCAAACGGCGTGGTGATCATCACCACCAAGAACGGTAAGGAAGGACGCACCAAGTTCGAATTCAACTCACAGATCACCGTATCCCAGCTCAAGAAGATCAAGATGGCAAGGGCCGCTGAGTGGAAGGCATACTATGACGAGGCATTCGACAACGCAATTGCAGAGGGCATCGAGGGTATCACCCAGCGTATGGACCACTGGGATAACGATACAGACTGGCAGGCCGCTTACTTCAAGACTGGCGTCACCCAGAACTATGACCTCAGCATGTCAGGCGGAACCAAGACCGGTCAGTACCGTGCTTCATTCAACTACCTCAACGACAGCGGTACAACCATCAACCGCCACATGGACAGGTACACTTTCCGCGTGAACTCAAGCAGCAAGCTCTGGATATTCACCGTCGGTGAGAACATGCAGTTCGGTCGCACCTATGTAAGGAACGCAGGTGGTGGAGCGGTGAGAAAGGTCGGCGGTTCTATCGCAGACGTTGTCAGAATGATTCCTACCATTCCTGTATATGACGACGTGAACGGTAACGAGGGCGGATATGGTATCGGTAACGAGATCCACGCAAGGGCACTCGGTGCAAACCCTGTCGCTCAGTCAAACAACCGTGATCGCAATACCGAAACCCTCTTCATCCGCGGTACTGCCTTCGCTGAGGCTCAGATCCTCCCTTGGCTCAAGTACAAGCTCAACATCGGTATCGACATCAATGACCAGCAGGTCAACGCATGGACTTCTGGTTATACCGTAGCCCTCAACTCTGCTTCTGGTTCAAGCTCAGCAACCGCTACCAACTCAAGGACCAGCACCTACCTCGTTGAGAACACCATCTCAGCGGACAAAACAATCGGCAAGCACAACATCAGCGGTATCCTCGGTACAACATATCAGAGCACCGACTTCAAGACAAGCACTGCTTCTCAGCAGGGTCTTATCACCACAGCCAGCGGTGATTTCCTCACTACCGTATCTGCAGGTACTACTAGTGCATCTGCTTCAGGTACGATGAACAAGGCTGCCCTTATCTCCTATCTCGGGCGTATCAGCTATGACTACGACGGAAGATACCTCATCACAGCTACCGGTCGCGTCGACGGTTCTTCAAGATTCGGCAACGGAAATCGTTGGGGTGTATTCCCTTCAGTATCGGGAGCTTGGCGTATCAGCAAAGAGCCTTTCTTCAATGTAAGCTGGATCGACGACCTCAAGCTTCGCGCAAACTGGGGTAACCTTGGTAGCCAGAACGTAGGTTACTATGACTACCAGATGTACATCAACAACTACGCTCAGTACCTCTTCAACGGCGGTAACGGCGAAATCACCCACGGTCAGACCATGGTACAGCTCTCTAACCAGAACCTTACCTGGGAGAGACTCGAGCAGATCAATGCAGGTATCGATTTCGCTGTCCTCAACAACAGACTCCAGATCTCTGCAGAGTACTTCAACTCAACCTCCCATGACGTGCTCACCGCACTCAACCTTCTCATGACAACCGGTAACGGTGGTGGAAACCCATTCGTGAACGCAGCGTCTATCCGCAACAGTGGTTTCGAGCTCACTGCAGCATGGCGCGATCAGGTCAACAAGGATTTCTCTTACTCGATCTCCGCAAACCTCAGCCACTCACAGAACAAGCTTCTCGACTTCGGTTACGGTAAGACAGAGCAGTATACCGACTACACCACCACCCGTGTTGGACAGCCTATCGGTATGTTCTACATGATCAAGACCATGGGTATCTTCCAGAGCATGGATGAAGTGAACAACTATAAGAACAAGGATGGTAAGATTATCCAGCCAGAGGCTAAGCCAGGTGACCTCAAATATGAAGACTACAATGGTGACGGTATGATCTCAACCGCAGACCGACAGGTAGTAGGCAGCCCATGGGCTAAGCTCGAGGCAGGTATCAACTTCTCCGCAAATTACAAGAACTGGGATTTCGGCCTCATAGGCTTCGGCAAGTTCGGCAACAAGGCATTCAACTTCAATCGCTGGTATCAGGAAGGCTTCCAGGATTGCAACAGTGCACCTGTAAACTACGACTACTGGAGACCAGACAACACTGGCGCAAAGAATCCTCGTCTTCTCTACGGCGACGAGCGTAATGTCTACACCTATATCGATAGGTGGCTCGAGGACGGATCATTCTTCAAGATCAGCTCAATATCTGTCGGTTACACCCTCAGGATTCCTGCAATCGAGAAGTACCTCGAGAGCATCCACTTCACCCTCACCGGTCAGAACCTCTTCACTTTCACCAAGTATAGCGGCTACGACCCAGACTTCCAGGGTTCACTCTTCGAGCCAGGTATGGACTTCTGTACATATCCATCTCCAAGATCCATCATCTTCTCGATCAATGCTAAGTTCTAAAATGGTTCTGTCATGAAAAAAATAATAATCGCAATATCAGTAGCTGCTGCTGGAATAATTTCAGCATCCTGCAATCCAGATCTCCTCGACCTTGCAAATCCTAACGCATTGGTCGCAGAAAACTCTTGGAATACCCAGAAGGACGTAGAGGCAGGTCTCGTTGGTGTTTACCACACACTCTACAACTGCTATTGGAACAGTTTCAACGCTTTCCAGATCTCAGGTCAGTCTGACGAGTTCTATTCACTCTCTCCAGACGCCGACCTCGCAGGTTATGTCAACCTCAAGTATTCAAACTACGATCAGAGGTGGAACATCAACTCCTGGACCTATCTCTATCAGTCTGTATTCCGCAGCAACCAGGTCATCCATTACGCAGAGCAGGTAGAGTGGAAGAGCGAGTCAGCCAAGAACCAGGTCATCGCACAGGCTCGTGCCATGCGCGGTATGGCATACTACAACCTTGCAATGCTCTACAAAAAGGCTCCTATCGTCGACTGGATATCAGCACCAGATGATCAGCCTTCAGAGGCTACCTTCCAGGAGCTCGTGGACTTCATCGAGAAGGATTTCATCTTCGCAGCCGATAATCTTCCTGAGTCATGGCCAGAGGTAGGACGCTTTACCAAGTATTTCGCATACGATTTCCTCGGCAAGCTCTATATGAACTCAAAGCAGTGGTCTAAGGCAAAGGAAGCATTCGAGGTCGTCATCAGAAGCAACAAGTACAGCCTTGCCCCTGTATACCACGACAACTTCCGCCATACCACCAACAATAACTGCGAGTCTATCTTTGAGATCCAGAACTCTGACAGGAACGACTCTTGGGGTGGTTTCTGGGGAATTGCAAACGATGGTGCAGTCTGCAGCTTCACCGCCCGTCGCGACGAGTTCTTCGCACCAAGCTTCGGTGGCGGTTTCGGCGACTACAGCGTATACGAGTGGCTCGTAGACATGTACAAGGACGAGAAGACCAAAGATGGTCAGTGGGACGAGCGACTCAGGGACAACATCATGTATCCTGAAATGTTCGATGACTTCCCTGGTCAGGTCCTCTATACCAAGTGGACCTCATGGGATCCTTCTGTACACGGAACCCAGCACAGAGTGCGCAAGTATTGCGTGGACTACTATGCAGAAGGAGCTGTTGCACTCGGAAACAACCCGATCAACCTGCGACTCCTCCGATATGGTGAGACACTTCTCAGCTACGCAGAGTGCCTCGTAGAGGTAGGCGGTGAGTCTGCAATCACTGAGGCAGCAAGGTACGTCGACATGATTCGTGAGAGAGTAAATCTCTACCCTCTCGCAGAGAGCGTCCACAAGGACTGCCTCAGCAGCAAAAAGGCATTCATGCAGCGTCTCAGAATCGAGCGCGAGAAGGAGACCTGCTTCGAGTACGAGCGTTTCTTCGACCTTCGTCGCTGGGGACTCGGAACGGATGAGGAATTCACCAACGAGATCAAGGCTCATGCAACAAAATTCAAGGACAACTTCAAGCCTGGCAAGGAATGGCTTCCAATTCCACGTTCAGACGTGGATAACAACCCTAACCTTACCCAGAACGAGGGCTATTAGAGTTTGTGTTATTAAATAAAGTGTATTTGGTTTTGGTGCAGGATGGTTTCATCATCCTGCACCATTTGATATTTTTGATTAAATTTGATAGTTTTTTAATTATCGCCAATCCGGATGAGAAAGATATTTCTGACACTTCTCCTGATCATCTCAATTCTTCCAGCAAGAGCAGAATGGGCCGACGAATTCAGGTATAAATATTACGGAATATCCGAGGGCCTCTGCGACGAGTATGCCACAGCAACCCTCATGGACAGGGATGGCTATCTCTGGATATGTACATCCAATGGACTTGACCGTTTCGACGGGCATCGCTTCGTCCATTACAACTCTCAGTCCGACGATCCTTCCACACGAATCAACAACAACCATATCTATAGCATTGCGGAGGATGGTTTCGGGAATCTTTGGGCCGTCAGCAACACCGGAATCATCAAGATAGACAAGAATAACAAGTCTATCGCACTGCCCGAAAAGTTCGGTAATTTCATGCATCTTCTGGACCAGCCTATGACTGGAATCAGGAAAGAGGATGACCGGACGTTATGGCTACTCAAAACCGGTTCTCTTGTCAGAGTCGACCTGGACGACAATGGTGACATCGCTGCTGTAAGAGAATTCAAAAGCAGCAATTATGGTCAGAGGACATTGGCCATTTCTGACAATTTGCTATATGTCGGTGGGCTTAATGGAATTGAAGTCTTTCGTATTTCTGCTGACGGAAGCCTGATTCCTGCCGAGAACAACATCATTAAACCGATCGCTGACATAAAAAACGTTTCTTATCTTCTGACAAATAAGAACTACCTGTGGATAGGAACGGAAAATGGTCTTTTCCAATACAACACGAGAAGCAAGGAGGTCCATTCATTCAGACATAATCCCAACAACATTCAGTCCATCTCAGACAACCATGTCACCTGTCTGGCATTCGACACCTACGGAGACCTCCTGATCGGTACAGTCAAAGGTATTGATCTCTACTCCATCAACGGCCATTTCGACCACATGACCCAGGGAAGAAAGAACCATTCTCTGAACACCACCTATGTCAACAACATCATGGTTGATGCGAATGGCACGCTCTGGGTGAGTACCCTAGTGGGAGGTGTCAACCGAATCAGTCCCAATGTCGTAGGCCATAGAGAGATATTCACTACCGACGATAATGTTTCAAATATCATAGGCTGTGCCTATCAGGACAAGAACGGTGACATACTCGTCGGAGTATTAGGCAAGGGCCTTGGCATCAAATACGCGTCAACTGGAGAAGAAAGGATATTTTCGCTCAAGGAAAGCATTGGCATTTCGCAGGAGGACGTGTTCGCTATCGTACAGGACAAGAGAGGAGATTTCTGGATATGCAGCAGGTTCGACGGCATGATTTTCCTAAGTGGCAAGGATCTGGTACATCCATCCTTTTCCGTATACAACACCGGTAACAGCCATATAGGCAACGACCATATCGTCGATGTAATATATGATGAGAAACGAGACGGACTCTGGCTCACCACGCTGGAAGGTCTGTATTACTTCGACATTGCAAGTAAAACGGGCAAACACATAGAAATCAATACGGTCATAGAACAGCCGTCACGATTCTTCTGTATATATCTTGACAAGCATGACAAACTTTGGCTAGGCGGATACGGACTTTGCATAATCAGCCTTCAGGACTACGAGGTAAAGGATTCCTATTCTGCCGCGTTCATGCCTTATCTGAACGATCATGGCGGCGATAACCTTGAGAGAATCAATTCTATCGCTCAAGCTGCAGATGGAACAATGTTCATAGGAAGCAACAATAACGGTTTCTATGAGCTTCTCGATGACGGATCCTTCAGGAACCGGTCTCTGTCCAACCCGCGAGCAATCGGGTTCACAGTTCCTGGCAAGGTCACGAGAATTCTTGGTGACAGATTCAACAATCTCTGGGTTGCGACAGGAAATGGAATCTACCACCTCAACCGTGAGATAGACATACTCACCTATTTCGACACCAACGACGGATTTTCGACGAACAACTTCTATGTCAATTCCGGAAACGTCTTTTCCGGTGACGTCATGGCCTTCGGATCAAACAATGGATTGATCATGCTCCAGGCTCCATTCACAAGCACCGATTCCCATACCAGAAAGGTCAGGATAACTGAGACCATAAAGAATGGGCAGGTTGACCTCTGGCCTGGAAATGACAGAATCGACATCTACCCGGGAGATACATCCTTTGAAATCAACTTCTCTTCACTTGAACTGGACGACGTAGAGCGAATGTTCTATGCATACAGAATAGACGAGCTTGGAGATGCCTTCACCTATACAAGGCAAGGAACGGTCAACTTCAACAACATAAGACCTGGAAAATATACTTTCCGTGTCAGATGTACCTATACAGACCACAGCTGGGCGATGAATGATACCACTTATATCATCAACGTCCATCCTAAGTTCACTCAGACCCTTCTCTGCTGGATCCTGATATTCTCGACCATACTTGGTCTCCTGGCAATTATGGTAATAAACAGATTCCGTTTCACGGCAAGAAAGAGCAAGGAGCTCGAGGAGCAGATTTCGGAGAAAACTGCCGATCTGAGGGCTGCCGTGGAGAATCTGACCAAATCGAATGACTCAATCGAGAAACAGAACGTCCTCCTTGAAGAGCAAAAGGCAAAGCTAGAGGAATACGCGGCTTCGATGGAGAAGGCGAACAGGGAGAAGCTCATGCTCTACACCAATCTCACGCATGAGTTCAAGACTCCTCTCTCCCTTATCCTCGGTCCAGTCAGCGATCTCAAGGAATCATGCAAGGACGAGGCAGTCAAGCCTTCGCTCGGCATCATAGAGAGGAACTCCAAGTATCTTCTCTCGCTCGTGAACCAGATTCTCGACCTTCGCAAGGTGGATTCCGGCCAAATCAGCGTGAAGAAGGACTCTCTGCACATACCAAGCTTCCTTAGCATCTTCTCGATGGATTACACACGCTCGCTGAACCAGAGAAATGTTCAGTTCGAGACAAATCTGCACTTGATGGGCAACACCATACTGTCAGATAGGGACATCCTTTTCAAGATCATCTCCAACCTTTTCTCCAACGCGTTAAAGTATACTCCTGACGGAGGTAAGGTCACATTCAACCTTGCCCAATTCAGAAGACGCACGGACAACAGACTTTTCCAATACATATCGGTAACAAACACCGGCAGCTATATCAGCGAAGAGGAATCTGCCCAGATCTTTGACCTCTTCTACAAATCCAAGACAAGAGCCATCTACGGTGACAGTAATCAAAGCAGCACCGGAATAGGTCTCTATCTCGTGAAAAACCTCGTTGCCGCTCTCAACGGACAGATCACGGTAAAGAGCAGCATGAAGGGTTTCACCTCGTTCAGGGTTTACTTCCCTATCGAGCTCGTCAACGACGACAGCACTCACACCTTCGTGGAAAACGAAGAAGTGGACAATGTTCCCGTACTGCTTCTCGTCGAGGACAACGACGACATGAGAAACTATATCAAGAGCGTTCTCGCCGACCGATTCAAGGTGCTCGAGGCATCGAACGGAGAAAAGGGTTATGAGATCGCCAAGCAGACCATACCAGACTTCATCATATCCGACCTCATGATGCCGGTATGCGACGGTATACAGTTCTGCAAGATGGTACGCGCAGACAGTCTGCTCAGCCATATTCCATTCCTCATGCTCACAGCCCTCTCGGACGACGACACCCGCCTGAACAGCTACAAGCAGGGCGTCAACGCCTTCCTCGTCAAGCCGTTCAAGAAGGACATGCTCCTCGCCAGGATTGAGAACATCCTCAACGACAGGCAACAGATCCAGGAGGAGCTCAGCTACGACCTCGAGAATTCGTATGCGACCGTGAACATCGACAGGTCCGACAAGGCATTCATGGAGCAGCTCATGAACATACTCAAGGACAACTACACCGACCCTGAATTCAGCGTTCCGAAGCTCCAGAGCCTGCTTTGCATGAGCATGACTCCTTTCTACAAGAAGGTATCATCCCTCACCGGACTCACTCCGGCAATGCTGATCAGACGATACAGGCTCCAGACTGCGAAGACTCTTCTCGAGACCAACAGGGACAAGGGCGTCAACGTATCCGAAATTGCCTACATGGTCGGATTCAATGACCCTAAGTACTTCAGCAAGTGCTTCCAGAAGGAGTACCACATCAAGCCTAGCACCCTCCTGCAGGGAGACGACCCGGATGACAAGGACTAACATTTGGACAGAGTAATATTCCACATAGACGTCAATTCGGCCTTCCTCTCATGGACGGCGGTGCAGCTGCTCGATCAGGGCAGCTGCCTTGACATACGCACGGTCCCTTCCGTGGTCTCCGGAGACCCCTCCGACAGGCGCAGCATCGTCACCGCGAAGTCCATCCCTGCGAAGAAATACGGAATCAACACGGCCGAGCCGGTGTCCATGGCCATGCGCAAGTGCGCGAACCTCGTCGTCGTGCGCGGAGATTGGGAGTGGTACAAGAAATGCTCCCAGGCCTTCATTGCGATATGCAGGACCTACTCCCCCGTGCTCGAGCAATTCTCCATCGATGAGTGCTTCCTGGACATGAGCGGAAGGTTGGGTACGAGAAAGGCGGAAGACGTCGCGAATGAGCTCAGGGAGGACATCGGTAAGAGGCTCGGATTCACCGTGAACATTGGGATAGGCCCGAACAAGCTGCTCGCGAAGATGGCTTCGGACTTCGAGAAACCGGACAAGGTCCATACACTGTGGAGCTCGGAGATAGAGGAGAAGATGTGGCCTCTGCCGGTCGGAGACCTCCTCTGGGTCGGGAAGAAGAGCGTGGAGAAGCTGAATCACTACTTCATCCGCACGATAGGCCAGCTGGCCGCCGCTCCCCTCCCTATGCTCGAGAATCTCTTCGGTCAGAAGGCGGCCATGTCCATGCATGAGAGCGCCAACGGAATCGACGATTCTCCCGTGTCCACCGAGAGTTCCGAGGCCAAGAGCTACAGCGCCGAGCGCACCTTCTCCAAGGACATCTCCGACCCCGAGGCTCTGGACCGCGAGCTCTTCAACGTGGCCTGCATAGTCGCCCACCGCATCAGGAAGGACTATTTCTACGCCAGCAACGTATCAGTATTCGTCAAGAGCAGCGACTTCGTCAGCAAGTCCAAGCAGAGGACCATGAACTCGCCTACCGATGTGACCGCATTGATCCTCAACGAGGCCCGACAGCTCATTCCGGAGATATGGGACGGACACACTCCCCTGCGCCAGGTCGGCCTCGGAGTGTCGAAGCTCAGCCATGACGTCGAACTGAGCCTCTTCGAGGACGAGAAGATGGAGTTCTACCGCAGCTGGGACAGCGACTACGACTCGGCGATGAAGGCGAACGAGAAGAAGGACCGCCACTATCGCGACGGTCGCAGCAAGGCGCTCGCATTCTCCTACGGAGACAAGGAGAAGGCCCTTCGCGCAGCAAAGGCATCAGTGAAGCAGGACCCTGCCCGCAGAATGCAAGGAAGCACCCTGCCCGACGGGACAGAGTGCTTCGAAGTCTATGATGCCGACGGCTCGGTCATCGAGATCCACATGATCGTGACCAGGCTCGTCTGAGCATGTCGTAGTAATTGAATCTACCGCTACTTGACAGGCTTGCCTCCCCTTACGGTAGGAGTCGCGCTCATCTGCTGGATTGCACGTCTCTCTTTCTCCTGGGTGTCCATTGGGAGATTGCTGAACACCGGAGTTGCGACAGCCGCAGGGTCCCAGCCCTCAGGATAGCCGAACACAGTGAAATCGATGATTCCGAGCGGAGTCTCCTTTGGCCAATCGGTCACGGTGAGGCGGACGAAACGACAGTTTACAGGATCGAACTCGTCGTAGACGGTATCCTTGGAGATATTGTTATTGGTCTTGTCAAGAACGGTGACGTATTTCTCGCCATCCTGTGAGACCTCGAGCTTATACTTGTACACAGGAAGCGCCGTCTTCGCAGCAGGACCGAACATCCTGCCCGGGCCCTTGAACATGATTCTGGCGCCGTTCACGGTGAAGTGCTGCACCACGTCGAAGCGTGTCGCCGGAGAAAGCTCGACGGTGAGTGAAGGATTCTTGTCTCCGGTCTCCGGCATCCAGTATGTGCCGCTGTAATTGTCCACTGCATAGGCAGCAGGGAAACCTACCTGCTGAGAGGAAGCCTTCGAGAGCGCATTCATCGCGTTCATCTTGTTCACTGTGACAGGAACAGATTTCGGCTCACCCTTCGGAGCCACGGTGCCAGGAGCCGGCTGAGGAGTGTCGGTGACGGTACAGTACATCAATCCGTCCTCGTCGAACTCTACCTTGTCCATACCGATTCGACGTCCTCCAGGAGGGTTCGAGAGCACGATGGTATAGAACTGGTACCACTCGTCCTTATCCTTGAGCTTCACGATGGAACCGTGTGCGGTGCCTGTCACGAGGCCCTCTGTCTTGCGGAGAAGAGGGTTGTTCTCGGCGTAGCTGTATGGTCCGAGAGGAGAAGTTGCGGTATAGTAACCCTCCGCATAAGTCTTCCACTGGGTTCCTGATGCCGAATACTCGAGATAGTAGATACCGTTACGCTTAATTACCCATGGACCTTCGATCCATGCCACGCCCGGATACTCATTGAACTCACCATAACGCTCCCATGCATGCATAGGGTTGAAGCCGAAAAGGTGGGTAGGCTTCTCGAGGAAGCTGGTAAGATCGTTTGGATCGAGCTTGACGCCATAGATACCGGAGATACCACGTCCTGGCCAGAAGAGATAAGGAGTGTTGTCGTCGTCGATGTAGATCTTGGTGTCGAATCCACCGTTCCAGCCGTCCTCCACAGGGCCGGTATTCTTGAAAGGCCCAAGATCGGTGTACGGTCCGAGAGGGTTGTCCGCGACGAAGAGGTTGTCGCTGTTTCCGGAGAGATAGAACTTTCCGTTGTACTTCACGAGGTCAGGAGCGACAGGAATCCCCTGAACCTGGTGGAATTCCCAGTTGAGAAGGTCGTCTGAAACCCACATTCCGCCGCCGGTGCAGCACATGTAGTATTTTCCTCCTTCTTCGATGACGGTGACGTCACCGGATGCATTACCGCCTTCTCCTATAGGCATAGGGAGGGGATTGCAATAGCGCTGTCCGGACATTGGCAGAGATAGCGCAAGCGCCAACACGGCAGAAAAGATGAAGCTCTTTTTCATGACGTATGATATTATGTTAGTGTATTTGGTTATTAGTCCTATCAAATATAGTAAAGTCTTTGGTCATGACGGAACAATTTGTCATCAATGTCAAGAAAAGTCCTATCTTCGCATGAGAATCTAACCTTTTGGAAGAAATGAAAAGAATAATCTCCGCCCTCATCATCGCGCTCAGCGCCTTGACATTCAGCATCAATGCAGATGCCCAGAACGCAGGCAAGTCAGTCGAAGAAATCATCATGGCCCGCCGCAGCATACGCAAGTACACGGACCAGCGCGTTCCGCGCAAGGTGCTCGATAAGATCATGGAACTCGGCATCAATGCTCCTAACGGCCAGAACCGTCAGGCTTATGAGGTTCGCGTAGTCGATGATCCTGCACTTGTGAAGCAGATCTCCGACGCAGCGACCAGCAAGAATCCGAACATGGCAAGACGCCAGGGCTTCAAGAACATCTTCGTGAACGCACCGTGCGTGGTATTCATCGCTGCAGACAACAGCTACGACATGGCACAGGTGGACTGCGGACTCCTCGCAGAGAACATCATGCTCGCCGCGTGGGCAGAAGGAATCGGCTCATGCTGCCTCGGCGGTCCTATTCGCACGATCAAGAACGAGCCTGCATGCAAGCCATACCTCGACAAGCTCGGCTTCAGCGAGGGATATGACCTTCTTATCTGCGTCGGTCTCGGATACGCCGACGAAGCACCTGCCGCAAAGCCAAGGAAGGCAGAGAAGGTGCAGTTCGTCGAGTGGTAGAGGCTATTTCTTCGACATCATCGCTGACGGAGAGACGCCAAATTCCTTAGAGAAACATCTCGTGAAATACTTAGGGTCGTTGAAACCGACCTCGTAGGCTATCTCGGATACGTTCATGTCTCCGAGAGGGCCTTTTGTTATGATCTCCTTGGCCACGCTGAGCCTGTACGACCTGATGAACTGTCCTATTGACTGTCCGATGGCCTCATTGAGTTTCTCGTTGAGAACGCTGCGGCTCATACCCATCTCCTCAGAGAACATGGTAATGTCAAGGTCTGGTTCCTTATACAGTTTCCTGACTACCGCCATCACGTTGTCGATGAACTGGGAGCTCTTGCTGGACGAATCTGTCGACTGCACCAGCCTATGTGCAGCAAGTTCCTCTATCTGCTGCCTCAGTATCGTATTCTGCTCAGCAAGTTCGTCAGCCTTCTGCTGAAGCTCAGCTTTCTGAGCTGACAGGAGCTTGGTCTGACGCTTTACTTCCTCCTGAAGGAGATGCCTGTTTCTCTCGAGCTTGCGCGTCCTGAGCATCACGATCAGATAGATGACTCCGGCAAGTAGCACAAGCATGATACTGATGAACCACCATGTCTTATAGAAGAACGGCTTTACATTTAGCAACCTCTCGTCCATAGACAACTCCTTACCGGTGTTGTCCGTCGCACGGACCTGTATTCTATATGATCCGCCAGGGAGTCCTCCGTAACGAATATTCTTTGATGACCCAGACAATGTTCGCCATTCCTTGTCAAGCGGATAAATCCTGCACGAATACTGGACATTACTCTCGTCCGGAAAACCAAAGTCAGAGAATACGAATGAGAAGTCCCTGTCACCTTCCTTGATGGACAAACCGCTCTCGTAAGCAAGATTCAGGAATCCTTCGCCCGAATAACCACCGGTGATACTTACAGACGGGCCGTCATACGCCGCATCATAGACATCGCTTGACTTCAGCACGCAGAGTCCGTCCTTGGTGCCTAAGAAGATATTGCCGGAGGAATTCATGCTGACGCTGTTTTCGCAGAAATCATTGGACCTCAGGCCGTCGGAAGTACCGAAAGTCCTGATTTCCTCTGTTTCCAAGTTCATCCTCGAGAGGCCGTTCGCCGTCGTGATCCACATGACATCTCCATCGATCAGAAGGCCTCTCACCCTATTATTTGCCAGACCATCCTCCTCCGTGAAGAACTGCATGTCGCACTGATTCCGGGAGCTATGACGCATTTTCAGCAAACCACCATCGAAAAGTCCGGCCCAGATGTCCCCTGTAATGTCTGGCACAAGAGCACTGGCCAACGGAACCATAGGGTCATTGGTAGCTTCAAGAGTGTGCAGATTGATGGCAAGAAGACCGTCTCTATGGCTCACCCACAGTCTATCTGCACCATCCATACACGCTCCCATACATAGATATATATCCTCGAACTTCCTGAACCTGGACTTAGGGATGTCGTAGAAGAAGAGTCCGGAACGTGCCGAGATCCAGACGAAATCATTGACCGGGTCATATTCGATTTTGTTGATGACATCTATGCTCCAGGCAAGCTCCGAATCGGAATCCTGGGGAACATAGACCTTGACCGGATGGTCCATATCGATATAGTTCAACTGACCACCCGACATCCCGAACCACAGATGCCCATGATCATCCTCGGTAAAGGCCGTTATGGTATTATGCAGAATAGCAGAATTATTGGTCGTGAAATACTTGTATGTGAAGTTTCCCTTATCAAGGAATAGTCCGTGCTCTGTCGTTCCGACCCATTCGTTGCCTCGGCTGTCCACATAGACCGAACGCACAGGAGTGCTCGGCAGTGAGCTCAAGTCGTTCTCCCTATGGCTGACCATAGTGACCGGCAGGCCTTTCTTCCTCATCACCGAGAGACCGTCAACCTCCATTCCCAGCCATATCTGATGTCCGATGACCCTGATGCACCTGATCATATCGCCCGGAAGATCCTTTCCGCCGTAGATGTCCGTTTCAGAATTATAATGCAAGAATCCATGAAGATCCCTCTTATACACATTAAGACCAGCCAAAGTCGCTACGAGGATGTCACCGTCAGGAGATAGAGCTAGGCCGGTGACTTCATTATGGGATAGAGCTAGAGGTTCATAGTCGATGGTCCTGTATTGGACGACGGTCCTTCTGAGCCTATTGAATCTGAACAAGCCGTTCGTGGTACCAAGCCATAATTCTCTATCTGTAGAATATAAAGCCGTGCCCTTGTTATTCTCACCTATGAATAGCTCCGGATACTCCATCTCAAGTCGTATCCCATTGCCATCAGGATCGGAGATAGTATACAGACGGCCGGACATCGTCGTGCAGACAGCGGCTTCCCCTTCCAACGGGAAAAGAGACAGACGAAGATTCAGGTTAGTGTCAGAACAACGAAGTGAGTCGAGCACATAGGTACGTCCTTCATCACGGAATGAAACTCGGTAGACATAGTTTTTGGTATTGAACCACATGCTACCCTCGCTGTCGCGAACCACGGAACCACAATAACTGGCTTGTGTCGCCGCTTTGAGATCGGAAGGGATATCTGCATGGGAAAGACTGCTCATATCTATCACATCCACTCCACTGACACCAGAGACCCAAAGTCTCCCGTAGTTGTCCTGACACGATTTCGTAACGTAATCACTCAGAATTTTTTCATTTCCCTTAGTGGAGAAATTGACGAAGGATGTACCGTCATACCTTGATATACCTCCGCCGAAGGTACTGATCCAGACAAAGCCCTTGTCATCCTGATAAATGTCGTTGATATTGGCATTTGGCAGGCCATCTGATACTTTCAGAACGCGCGACACATAGTAATCACCCGTCATCTCCTGAGCAGAAACAGTAGATGGAAACGAGATAACGCACAAAAAAACCATCAGCAGAATGTCCACCTTTCTCATCATTTTGTCCTCTTATTACCGCGTAAATATAGATAATTTTGCAGTGGATTCATTACCCACAGTGAATTCTTAGACACTTATTAACACAAAAACAAACCATCCATGAAAAAGTTAGGTAAACTTTTCTGCTCACTTTTCTCGGTGGTACTCCTCTTCGTCGCTCAGACCGCTTTCGGTCAGAACAACATGAGTGTATCGGGAACAGTGACTGACCAGAGTGGTGCGCCTGTAATCGGCGCAAGCATCATGCTCAGCGGAAACACAACCGTTGGAGCATTGACCGACCTTGACGGTAAGTACACCATCAATGTACCGTCAAACGCTACACTTATCTTCTCATGCATCGGCTACAGCACCCAGACTATCGCAGTCTCTGGCCGTGCCAACATCAACGTTGTCTTCGAAGAGGACGCAGAATTCCTCGAGGAGACCATCGTGATCGGTTACGGTGTCCAGAAGAAGAGCGACGTCACCGGAGCCATTGCATCAGTGAAGAACTCAGACCTCGAGAACAGAACCACCACAGACGTGGCTCAGGCTCTCCAGGGTAAGGCTGCCGGTGTCCAGATCGTTAACTCGTCAGGTGCTCCCGGCTCATCTTCTTCGATCCAGATCCGCGGTTATTCTTCTAACTCAAAGACCACCCCTCTCATGATCGTGGACGGTCTCAAGGTTAATGACATCAGCTATCTCGACCCAGAGAACATCGCTTCCATCGAGATTCTCAAGGACGCAGCGTCAGCAGCCATCTACGGTGTAGAGGCAGGAAACGGTGTCGTTCTCGTGACCACAAAGTCAGGTTCATCACAGAAGGGTGAGGGCCGTATTTTCTACAATTTCCAGCAGGCATTCCAGACAGTCGCAAGACTTCCTGAGCGTCTCAACGCACAGGAGTACATGGACTACATGATGCTCTCAGGTGCAGCTACGCAGTCAGACTTCGAGTATGACGGCAAGACCGACACCAACTGGGCAGACATCATGCTCGAGACCGGTCGTCAGCAGCGTCACGTTGTCGGTGTCGAGGGTGGTAACGACAAGGGCAAGTTCTACGTTTCCCTCTCTTACTCTAATGACGACGGTATCATCAAGAGCAACAAGGATACCTTCAGCAGGCTCGTAGGTCAGATCAATGCTGACTATAAGATCAAGAGCTGGCTCACCGTCGGTGTGAACACCACCATCGACAAGAGCAAGCGTTCGGCACTCGCAGAGAGCTCACGCCTTTCCGACACCGTATTCGCTTCTATCATCACCGGTGATCCTCTCACTCCTCTCGTATATGACGCAAACTCAATCCCTGGCCGCGTACAGAGCGTCATCGATGCTGGCCAGAAAGTTCCTATGGACCCTAACGGTAACGTATATGGTGTATCAGTATTCTCTGACGCCAGCTACCTCTGGAACCCACAGGTTCTCCTCGACAGGCGTGACACCGAAACCCAGAACTTCCGTGTAAGAGGTACCGCTTACCTCAACCTCACTCCAGTGAAGGGCCTTGTAATCACCTCTCGCTTCGGTTATCAGGGTGGCTACAGCCACACCAGCACCTACAACCATGAGGTTTACACCACTGCCCGTAACAACCAGGCAATGTCTATCTCAGGCAGCTATAACGACAGAATCTACTACCAGTGGGAGAACTTTGCGAACTACAACACTACCATCGCAAAGAAGCACAACATCACTGCAATGGCAGGTATGTCATATCAGCAGACCAACACCGACCGCGTAAACGCAAGTGCGAACGAGCTCACCAGCGATGATGCAAACTTCCGTTACCTCAACAACGCAGTCAACACTCCTCAGATGTCAGTAGGCGGTCAGCCAAACGTTACCGCAAACATGTCATACTTCGGTCGTATCGGTTACTCTTATGCTAACAGGTACAACGTACAGGCAAACTTCCGTGCAGACGCATTCGATACCTCTAAGCTCGACAAGGATCACAGGTGGGGTTACTTCCCTTCAGTGTCCGGTGGTTGGACAATCTCTAACGAGAGCTGGATGCAGCCTGTAAAGGAGAAGATCGGTCTTACCTTCTTGAAGGTCCGTGCATCTTGGGGTATCAACGGTAACGTGAACGCACTCGGTTCATACCAGTACGCTTCTACCCTCCAGAGCTCAGCAGACTTCGGTAACAACCTCGGTAACGGCTTCATCGTCGGCGTTCGCCCTTCAACCGTCCTTCCTAACCCTAACATCAAGTGGGAGACCTCAAAGCAGCTTGACCTCGGACTCGATCTCCGTATGTTCAAGGAGAGACTCACCTTCGCACTCGACTGGTACAACAAGAACACCCATGACCTCCTCACCAGCACCACTGCTCCTGGTAGCACCGGCGCAGAGACTGTATTCGTGAACGCAGGTCTCGTGAACAACCACGGTACTGAGATCGAGCTCGGTTGGAAAGATTCAATCGGCGACTTCAACTACTCTATCAGCGGTAACTTCTCAACCGTACACAACAAGGTCGTTAAGGGTACCTCAACTGACCGTGTTCCTGGCCAGAAGGTATGGAGCTCTTATGACGTGACCTACTTCGAGGAAGGCTACCCTCTCTGGTACCTCCGCACCTTCATGATCGACCATATCGACCAGCAGACTGGTGCTGCTGTCTACAAGGACTTCGACGGTGACGGCGAGATCTCAGAGAACGACCGTGACTTCGCAGGTAGCGGTATTCCTAAGTTCACCTACGGTCTCACCATCAACCTCTCTTGGAAGGGTATCGACTTCGTAATGCTCGGTTCAGGCTCACAGGGAGCAAAGCTCCTCTATGCTGTCACCCGTGCTGACGCCCTCCAGCAGAACACCCTCAAGGAGTTCTACACCAAGGCATGGCAGAACCCATCTTCTACCGGTTACATCTATCCAAAGCCTGATGCAAGCGACCGTTACTACAGGACCTCTGACGCCCGCGTATACGACGCTTCATTCTTCAAGATCAAGCAGATCCAGCTCGGTTATAGCTTCCCTAGCAAGCTCATCAACAGGATCAAGGTCAGCGGACTTAGGGCTTATGTATCTCTCGACGACTTCGTGACCATCACCAAGTACCCAGGCCTCGACCCTGAGACCAGCCACGCCGGCAGCTCTGCCGACGGTCTCGGTATCGACTTCGGTTCTTACCCTATCTCAAAGAAGGTCGTTTTCGGTGTTAACCTTTCATTCTAACGATTCACTGATATGAAAAAGATATATTTTGCACTTTCTGTCGCAGCCCTCGGACTCATGATGGGTTCATGCGTCAAGAATCTTGACATCCCTCAGAAGAGTGTCCTTTCTACAGAGGAATACTACAAGAATGCGACTCCTGCTGAAGCAGAGGCTCTCATCGCCAGCGCATATAAGATGTACTGGGGCGGCCGTGACGTGACTTGCGTCAACGGTATCGAGAAGATCCTCTTCCTCAACTCTCTCGATGACGACCACTACACCGGTGGCGGTTCATTCGCAGATGCAACTAACCAGTACCAGGAGGCAGGTAACTACAACGTCACCTCAGCCGACTTCGGTCCTAAGCTCGTATATAAGGGTATCTACAGTGTGATCTATCACTGTAACCTCATCATCGAGAAGATTCCTGAGACCAACGACGCAGCAATCAACAGGGTGAAGGCTGAGGCTCATGCTCTCCGTGCCATCGCAATGTTCGACGCAGTACGCTGGTGGGGTACCCCTCCTCTCGCTGACCATCTCCTCAGCCAGGATGAGTACTATCAGGGCAACACCCCTACCAAGACTTCTATCGACTGGGTTCTCGCAGAGCTCGAAGATGCAGCCAAGATCCTCCCTGCAATCGCAGGCAAGGGCCAGCAGGAAGCTTTCGGTGCACGCCTTTCAAAGCATGCCGTTCTCGCTTATCGCGGTAAGGTAGGTCTCTGGTACGGTCAGAAGTTCAACGACAAGG
Source organism: Candidatus Cryptobacteroides sp. (assembly GCF_056207615.1). Taxonomy (NCBI): domain Bacteria; kingdom Pseudomonadati; phylum Bacteroidota; class Bacteroidia; order Bacteroidales; genus Candidatus Cryptobacteroides; species Candidatus Cryptobacteroides sp. The sequence goes on from NZ_JBAEER010000171.1 coordinate 20,212, forward strand.
AAATCCTCAACGGAGCTGTCGCTGACCTCAAGCAGGTTGTCGATTCTCGTCTCTATGGTCTCGTAAAGGATATGTTCATCCTCGAAAGGCCTGCAGGTGACTTCTGCGAGGAGTATCTCTTCGAGCACAACTCTGCAGAGAATGACGGTAACCCTGGTAACCCTCAGAACGACCTCCGCCACATGTGGACTGGTTGGAACGACGGTCTCATCGCACCTAAGGCTGTGTACACCGGCTGGGGCTGGAACGCAGTGAGCAAGGAGTTCGGTGAGTTCCTCGCAGCACACGAGGGCGACATCGAGAAGCCTCGTTTCAAGTCTACCATCCACACCTACGAGCAGGTTCTCGATATGGAATACGCTGACGGCGTAACCCCTGGCGTTCAGTCAAAGGGTATCTGCCACTGCGCAGGTTACTTCACCTATCGTGGTATCGGTTTCAATGAGGACTTCTACCAGATCGCTGGTTTCTGGAAGTATTCTACCACCAACGCATGTCTCCTCCGCTACGCTGAGGTTCTTCTCCTCTATGCTGAGGCTAAGTTCCTTGCTGACGGTGATGCTGACGGTGCAGGCCTCCAGGCTCTCAACGAGGTTCGTACAAGAGCTGAGCTTGAGCCAGTAGGTGCTCTCACTTACGACATCATCAAGGACGAGCGTCGTGCAGAGCTCTTCTATGAGCAGGAGAGATACTTCGACCTCGTACGCTGGGGTGATGCTCCTACCGCACTCAAGGACAAGGGTAAGAAGCTTTACAAGTTCTACGGTTACAAGCCAGGCACTACCGAGTGGGACGTAGAAGTCACCGACGGTAAGGGTCTCGGTTGGCAGGACAAGTACAACCTCCTCCCATTCCCATTCGAGCAGATCTCTGCAGCAAGGGGTAACCTCAAGCAGAACCCAGGTTGGTAAAACATTCTAATCTATTACAAACAATGAAAATCATCAGAACTTCAATCATCGCCCTTGCAGCCATTGCCATGGCAAGCTGCGCTGGCAACCAGGCCCCTGCTGCAGACGAGTGCTGCTGCGAGGAGTGCCAGAAGAAGGTCGTAGAGCCAGGTGAGCAGGCACCGCTCGCTGACGTCGGCCAGAAGAACTTCGGTGGCATGCACACCACTGATACTACCGGCCGTGCAGAGATGCTCCGCAGGAGGATGGCAGAGATGAACACCATCAGAACCGTCCACTTCAACGACCTCTCTATGTCGGATCCATACATCTATCCAGATCCAGAGACCAAGACCTACTACCTCACCTCATCAGGTGGACGTATGTACAAGTCAAAGGACCTCGTGATGTGGGAGGGCCCTTACAATATCGTGAACATCGAAGGCTCATGGCTTGAGAGGGCTGGTTTCGCAGCTGCCGCCGAGATCCACAAGATCGGTGACTACTATTACTATGCAGGTACATGGAGCGACCACAGCGACCTCATCCAGCAGGTCC
>NZ_JBAEER010000172.1:0-4532 GCF_056207615.1 Candidatus Cryptobacteroides sp.
CCATCATTGGTGACATATTTCCTTCCCGTAAAGATAGTCAACCTGTCCATTCTGCTGATTCTCAGGGTTCTGCGCGTGTTCAGGTTTTTCCGTGTCGTACATATCTTCCCGAATTTCGGTCAGATTATAAAAGGCTTGTGGCGTGCTCTCAAGGACTCCCTTCCAATCTTCGCCGGTTTCCTTGTCCTCATCGTCGTCTTCGCCCTTTTCAGCTGTGCCATGTTCAAGGATGTGTCGCCGCAGTTCTTCGGTACTCCTGTCGATGCAATCTATTCGACATTCAGGCTCTGCACGGTCGAAGGCTGGTATGAAATCCCGGACTCCCTGTCGGCTGGTCTTACGGCCGGTCAGGTCGCATGGGTCAGAATATACTTCGTGTTTATCCTGCTGGCCGGCGGTATCATCGGACTCTCTCTGGTCAATTCCGTGTTTGTCGACGCAATGGTAGCAGACAACAACGATCAACTCGAGGCGGAGGTCAAGTCCCTGACAGCCAAGATCGAGGAACTCACCGAAGAAATAAGAAACTCAAGGAACAATGGATAGAAGACTTTTTCTCAAAAACGCCCTTACGGCAGGCGGTATCATTGTCGCTGCCCCTTCACTGATCACCTCATGCAGAAACGTCAGTGCCCCGAAAGACTCACGTAAAGATGAAACGACCGGTATGACATACCGCCGTCTTGGCAAGACTGGACTGATGATCAGTGAGATAGGACTTGGCGCCGAGTGGCTTGAGCGTCTTGATGCCGAAGGTTGCAAGCATATAGTCGACCTCGCTGAGGAGGCCGGAATCAATATCATCGATGTCTGGATGCCCGGCCCCGATATCCGTACCAAACTCGGTGACGCGCTCAAGGGACGCCGCGAACACTGGTTCATCCAGGGCCACATCGGCAGCACATGGAAGGACGGGCAGTATTTCCGCACCCGTGACATGTCATTGGTCGAACCTGCGTTCGAAGATCTCCTCACGCGTCTCCAGACTGATTATGTCGATCTCGGCATGATACATTATGTTGATGATATCGACGAGTGGAAGGCCATCGAGGGTGGCAATGACTTCTACAAATACGTAATGAAACTCAAGCGTCAGGGCAAGATACGCCATATCGGCCTCAGCACCCATAACCCCGAAGTCGCCCTCGCCGCAGCTGAGAGCGGCATCATCGAGATGATGCTGTTCAGCTGCAATCCCGTATACGACAGCCTCCCCGCAGGTGCCGCAGTGGATTTCTTCGCTCCCGACATGACGCTCAGCGAAGGTTCCATCTCGCAGGACCGTGCCGCGCTATACAGTTACTGCGAGTCTCACGACATAGGTATCACGGTTATGAAAGGATATGCCGGCGGTCGTCTCCTCAAGGCTGAGACATCGCCGTTCGGAGTCGCTCTCACCCCCGTGCAGTGTATTCATTACGCTCTGACCCGACCCGCTGTCGCCTCCATCCTGGTAGGTTTCGGCGAGCCTGACCATGTTGCACAGGCTGTGGCGTATGAGACCGCCACCGATGAGGAAAAGGACTATGCGAGCGTGCTGGCTGCCGCCCCGATGCATGCTTTCAGCGGCGCCTGTACATATTGTGGGCACTGCAAGCCCTGCAAGGCAGGTATCGACATAGCCATGGTCAATAAACTGACCGACCTCGCCACGATGCAGCCTGAAGTTCCGGCATCCGTCAAGGACCACTACAAGGTCCTTAAACTGCATGGTTCCGATTGCCTCGAGGACGGCGAATGCATGACCCGCTGTCCTTTCGGCGTCGACATCATTTCCAATATGCGCGCCGCAGCAGACGTCTTCGGATATTGATTTATTTCAGAATTGCCATTCACCTTTTCCCGCTAAATTTCAAATGCTGTTAAGATAACGATATATGAAGAAACTTATGAAGATTCTGGCCATGGCCACGCTTGCCCTATGCTCTGTGTCATGTCTGGATTTCCGAGACGAGCTTGACGAACTTCACAGTGCGATCGATGCCCTAAAGACCGAAATGAGCCGCAACAACGGATCCGTTGACGCTTTATCAACCATAGTCAAGGCCCTTCAGTCCAACATATATGTCAAATCGCTGACCCCTCTCCAGGAGGGCGGGACTCAGGTCGGTTATGTCATCACATTCACGGATGGCAGCCAGGCCACCCTCCGGAACGGCAAAGACGGCATTGACGGCAAGAACGGTGCCGACGGCAAGGATGGTCTAGATGGTCATACACCCGTGATAGGCGTCAGAAAGGACTCTGACGGCATTTATTATTGGACTGTCGATGGCGGGTGGCTCCTTGACAATGGCAAGAAACTTCCTGTGACCGGCAAGGATGGTGCTGACGGAAAAGATGGTGCAGACGGCGAGGATGGTATCACCCCTCAGCTCAAGACTGAAGGCGGATATTGGTATATCTCCTATGACCAAGGGAAAAACTGGCGGCAACTCGACAAATGCACAGGAGCTGACGGCAAGCCCGGAGCGGACGGAAAGGATGGTGCTGATGGCAAGGATGGAGACTCATTCTTCAAGAGCGTCGATGCTTCCAACGCTTCGTTTGTCATCATTACGCTTGTCGACGGCACTGTGATGAAACTTCCTACCTGGAGCGCTTTCGAGGCTCTTCAGAAGCAGGTTGCTGAACTGAATACCAATATTTCGGGCCTTCGGACTCTGGTCGCACAGATACAGAACGGCGGATATGTCACCAGGTACGAAGTCGTCAAGGAAGACGGCGCTACTGTCGGCTATGACCTATATTTCGCTGATGGAACCAAAGCCTCCATCCGCAACGGCAAGGACGGTGCTGATGGCAAAGATGGTGAAGATGGCCAGGAGGGCCATACTCCGGTAATCGGTGTCAAGGCTGCTTCCGACGGCATCCTCTACTGGACCGTTGACGGCGAGTGGCTGCTATCAGGAGGGAAGAAGGTGCCTGTCACGGGCAAGGACGGTAAGGATGGCCAGCCCGGTACAGCCGGCGTTACCCCTCAGATGGGTATCGATGACAAAGGATACTGGATTGTTTCTCTTGACGACGGTAAGAAATGGTCGCAGATTCTCGGTCCTGACGGCAAGCCCATGCCTTCTGCCGGTGCTGACGGCAAGGACGGCGACAGCATGTTCTCTTCTGTAGTCCCTTCAAAGGACGGGGACTTTATTGCCTTTACCCTCGCTGACGGCATCTCATTCAAGGTTCCTTATTACAACACACTTGCTGTAACCTTCGATCCCGCCGAGGTCGTCATCAACGGCACAGAGACAGTCACTGTGAACTATTCTATCAAGAACGGGGGAGAAGATCCGGTGGTTTACTTGATGGAGGAACCTTCTGAAGACTATTCCTTTGTTATTACTGAATCGTCCTCCGACACCGGCACGATCACAATCTGTTGCCCCAAGGGATATGCGGCCCCCTCCGAGGCCATAATCCTCTTCAGCAACTCTTCCTCAACCATCGTCAAGCGGCTCCCGATCGTGTCGAACTATGTTGAGGCTGAAAGTATCACACTCAGCGAGAAATCGATTGAGGTCACGGGTACGACTCAGAAGCAATTGTACGCTACAGTATATCCTGAGAATGCTTCCGACAAGACTGTTGAGTGGACATCATCCAATCCTGGTGTTGCTTCAGTTGACGAGAATGGTCTTGTTACTGTCAAGGGATTTGGCACGGTTACCATTATCGCTACGGCCTTGGGCACTTCTACCCCTGGTGCGGTTTCTGCAACTTGCGAAGTTGCCCGCCCTATTCCAACAGGCTATGATTATGTTAAGGTTACTGCAGAAATGGATGATTGGACAGGGACGTATATTCTTGTGGACGAGAAGTTCAATGCTGCGTTTGAGGATGTCGATCTTTCTGATACGAGTTCGGGCAGAGCAAGCGCAAAGAGTGTTGTTATTAGCGAAAGCGGGGTGATTTCTTTGTCCAAGAATCCTGATATTGCTGAATGTGAGTTGACAATCAGTGCTGAAGATGGCTTTTATTCAGTTGTTACAAATGATAATTTCAGAATTGGTGCCACCTCGTCAGGATCTTTGAAGCATGGAGGTAGTTATCTGAACAAGATTCAGTTTGTCGCTGGCACTGGCGCCAGGATTTTCAGCAAAGATGACGACACAAAGGACGGTCCTATTGATATACGTTATAACAAAGATGCTAATTGTTTCCGCTATTATTCATCCAAGAGTATAGTCGGGGACGGTGTCCTTTACCGAAAGGTCCCAACGGCTTCCACAACCAAATAGCCGGAAACTTCTGGAAAAACATTGATGTGGCATTGCCCATTCATGCCGCTATCTTGCTGATGAGAAGGGGCGGCATGCTTGAGGAAGGACGCTTGGGGACGCTAAACCCTACAAAAGGAGGATTGCGGCTCATTGGGAGCTTGCAACAAAAATATGCTTTATGCCAACTCGCTTTGAATCAGCGTGTTACTATGTTTGACTTTGGGCGAAATCACCCAAAGTCGCGATTGGGAAAATATTGAAAATCAGAGAATTATGAAAATGCAGACAATGGTGGAGTTGATGCTGGTG
>NZ_JBAEER010000173.1:0-3169 GCF_056207615.1 Candidatus Cryptobacteroides sp.
GCATGGTCTGCGGGGAGCTCTGGGAAATGGCTCTCCTCGTCCATTCGAGGATAACCACCTACGACAGTGCTTCGATAACACGGCACTAAGTTAAGCAAAACTTTTTTCTACCTCTCTGTGTCTACTTTTTTAATAGCTTCACCGACTGAAATCTTTAGGATTATACAGATCCGAGGAGCTAATTTACTTTATACAGATATCATCTGTCACGATCTGACAGAACCGGGAATTTCAATCTGAATGATTCGAGCGTTTCCATATCGATTTCACCGACCAGCACGCTTACTTGACCGAAAGGACACAACTGAGCTTTTCCGTAAGGATCTATGAAAGCTGTGCCGCCGCAATATTCGCAGCTCGGATCATTTCCGACCCTGTTTACGCCAAGCACGTAACACTGGTTCTCGATTGCTCTGGCCTTAAGCAAAGCATTCCATGCGTCGACCCTCGGAGTCGGCCACGATGCGACATAGATGATCGCATCATAATCCTCATTGCTGCGGGCCCATAAAGGAAATCTGAGATCATAGCATACCATGAGCAGGAATCGGACTCCGCGCCACTCTACGACCACGCGTTCGTTACCGGCGGTATATCTATGGTGTTCGCCACCATATGTAAACAGATGGTGCTTATCATAGTATTCGAACTCACCGCCCGGTTTCACGAAGAAGAAACGGTTCCTGTACGAGCCGTCGCTGCAGTGTACTGCGACGCTGCCGGCAATGGCCGCATCCGTCCTGTCCGCCATGGTTTTCATCCATTCCAGGCTCCTGCAAGTCGAATCGAACTCCTCGGCGATGCCTTCTGGGACGGTCGCAAAGCCCGTGCTCCACATCTCTGGAAGCACGTAAAGGTCTGAATGACAGCCACTTTCGCCGCCATAAACCTTCATGATCGCTTCCTCAAAGACCTGAGCATTTGACTCCGGACTCGCCCACTCCAAGTTTCCCTGCAACAGAGTAACCTTCATAAGTAACTATATTTCAATGGTTTACATCAAGGAATCGTATTCAAATTCCTGCTTCATCCTATATGCAAGACCGGTCATCACTGCCACGATCTCCCCTTTCTGGTTCATCACCTTGATATCGCAATAAGGCAGACGGTGATGGTCCAGAATCTCAGTACACTCTGCTACAAGAGTGTCGCCTATCTGGGCGGATTTCAGCAAGGTTATGGTATTGGATATACCGAGGGTCATGATACCGCGACTGTTCGCAACTGCGGCGAACGCAAGGTCCGCAAGAGTGTAGAAAACTCCACCCTGGCACACTCCAGCCCCGTTCAGGTGCTGCTCCCCTACGGTCAGTTCCGCTTTGGCATATCCTTCCCTGATCTCTGTAAGGCAGGCGCCCGTCATCTTTGCGAAATGGTCGCCTTCGTTCAGTTTGTCCTTAAGCGTCATGGTCTTCCTTGAATTGTCTCATCCTTTCCTCAAGCACAGGATAGAGCTCATCACGCATCCTCGAGGTACATGCACGCACGCCCTGCTGGAGGCTTCCGGTCGTGTCAAGATTTATGCTTGACACACCATAGCAGATGAGTTCCTTTACGAGCTCCGAACCGCTCATTCCTGGATACGATAGCGAGAAGAAGAAGCCGTCGCCTATCTCCTCGTTCACGTCATTCGGATATGTGATCGTGAATCCATTGTCGCAGAAGATCTTCTTCATCTTCTTCGCACGGATAGCATATTCCTTGGTATCCTCGACAAAGTTTATCTTACCCTCGCATGAGAGCCTCAGCATCTCCGCGTATCCGTACTGGGTCGTAGCCGTAGCGCCGCTGGTGATCATGTACTGAATCGAGGCCGTGAAGGTCGCGCCGAATATTCCACTGTCATGGTATCGCTCCACGAACGCAGGGAAATGCCTTTCGAAGAGCTTGTCGCTGATGCATACGAGCGCCATACGCTGTCCTGCATAGCTGAATATCTTGCTGGACGAGAGCATGAGGATATAGTTGTCGGTATATCTGGCAACCGTACGAACGAACGGTGCTTCGTATGGATGCGAAAGATCCCTGCGGCTCTCCATCGCGAAGTATGCAAGGTCCTCCAGCACGATTGCGTCGTACTTGGTCGCCAGCTCGCCTATTATGCCGAGTTCCTCCTCCTCGAGCGATATCCACGCCGGATTGTTGGGATTCGAATAAACGATGGCTGCTATGTCGCCGGCCTTCAGTTCGTCCTCAAGCTTGGCCCTCAGAGCCTCGCCACGGTACGGATAGATATCAAACTCCCTCCATGAGATGCCGAGCACGCGCAGCTGGCTCTTCTGGATTGGGAACCCGGGGTCTATGAAGAGCACCTTGTCCTTGGATGGGTCACGCTGACAGCATGCGATGAACGCACCGAACGAACCTGCTACCGAACCTACGGTCGGTACGCATGAACGCGGGCTCACGTCGATGTCCATGAACGCCTTTACGAAATCGCTCGCAGCCTTCTTGAGCTCTGGCACACCGGCTGCAGCAGGATACTGAGCCCCGATACCACTGTCGAGGGCCCTTTTCTCCGCCTCGATGCCATACCTGTTTGCAGGAAGTCCCGGGCTTCCCTGATCCATGCGTATGAATGGTATGCCCGTCTTCTGCTCGAGGTACTGCGCCATCAGCAGCGTCTCCCCTATGGTCGCATGCGAAATATCTGCGACATTGCTTGCACTGGCAGCTTCTGCCACCAGTGCATCACTGAAAATCTTCATTTCTAGTCCTTGAAGTTACGCTTATCGAGAACATGCTTAGCCTTACCCTCCGAACGTGCAATAGCTCCAGGAGGCAGGATGTGGATGTTCGGCTTGATGCCGACGAGGCTCACGATACGGTCGAAGAGCGGCTTCATGAACGGCATCTGCTTGGCTGGATCATAGCTGAAGTACTCGAGACGAAGCTCCACGTCGAGATCGAAGGTATCCTCGTTGCTGACGCGATCCACGGTGATGAAGTAGTAAGGCTGGAATGCCGGGAACTCGGTGAGTACGGTCTCGATCTGAGATGGGAAGACATTCACGCCGCGGATGATGAGCATATCATCTGAACGACCGAGGATACGGTCCATCCTGACTGCGGTACGGCCACACTTGCAAGGTTCATAGATAAGCCTCGTGAGGTCGCGGGTACGGTAGCGGATGATAGGCATGGCCTCCTTTGTGAGAGACGTGAACAC
>NZ_JBAEER010000174.1:0-2677 GCF_056207615.1 Candidatus Cryptobacteroides sp.
CACCTGCACTCTGGCCGAAGATGGTCACGTTGTCTGGGTCGCCACCGAACTGTGCGATGTTCTTCTTGATCCACTTGAGGGCCTCGATCTGGTCGAGGATACCGTAGTTACCTGATACGCCCTGTGGGTTCTCTGCGTTGAGCTCAGGATGTGCGAGGAAGCCGAACACACCGAGACGGTAGTTGATAGAAACGAGTACGACATCCTTAGCTGCCCACTCCTCAGCGTAGAACTCAGGCTCTGAGCCCCAACCCTCGCGGTATCCACCACCGTGGATCCAGAGAGCTACAGGAAGCTTGGCGTCGGTCTTGCCGGCAGCCTTGGTCCAAACGTTTGCATAGAGGCAATCCTCGCTGTAAGGCTGCTCTTTGCCATAACCCCACTCAGTGGTGTAGCCACCCTCGTAGTGAGTAGACTGGAAGCTTGGATGTCCGAAAGTATCGGCGATCTTCACGCCCTCCCAAGGCTGAACAGGCTGAGGAGCCTTCCAACGGAGGTCGCGGATAGGTGAAGCTGCGTAAGGGAGACCCTTGTAGGCGATGACGCCTGGCATTTCCTCTACGACAACACCCTGAACCTTACCGCCCTCGATAGTGAGGACAGGGTTCTCGATTGTTGCGGTCGAGCATCCGATCATTGCGAATGCTGCCATCACGAAAAGAAAAGTCTTTTTCATGAGATGATAGTTATAAGTTGTTAAAGTGTACTGGTAATCAATTTGCCATTGATGGTGAGTCCTGCAGGCATGCCCTTGATGGTCATTGCCATGCCTGTCTCACTGAAGTTGAAGACGAGGGTCTCCGCAGCTCCGACATTGAACATCGAGAGCCAGTATGCAGAAAGTTCGTTCTCCCCTGTCCATGCACAGAGGCCGGCGGTGTTCACCGGAGTCGAGTTCATGGTGTTCTTGTACGCAGCGCGTGCGAAGGTCATGGTCCTGTCTGTGCTTCCCCTCATCCATGAGTCGAGGCCGAAGTTCAGGTTGTGGATGGAAGCAGCCTCCTCCATGGTGACGGTGCAGTTTCCGTCCTTGTCGAAACGGAATGAAACCGCATTGATGCCGAGGCTGTTCTTCTCCATCTCATATCGACGAGTTGTCGAGCGGAGACCGGAGTTGCTGCTGGAGAAAGGTCGCGCGAGCTCGTATCCGGCGATCTCGGAATTGAGATCGAATCCGGAAGCCTTGAGCGGCTTGTCCGACATGCTCTCGCAGAGCTTGTACATGATAGTGTTGAAACCGTTCTCGTCGCGCACCTGGCTGTGGACGGCGATCACGACGTCGTAGTCAGGAATCACGAGACATAGCTGATTCTGTCCACCGATGGCCCTGTATGAGCCGCAACGGCCCATCCATGTCTGGTAGCCGTAGCCCTGGGATCCGTCATCACCGGCATTCTCCTCCTCGGAGCGCTCCGGATGCTGATAGATGTGCGGGGTGGTCATGGCTGCGATCCACTCAGGATTGAGCAGCTGCTCGCCTTCCCACTTTCCGCCGTTGATGAGGAAGAGTCCGAGCTTCGCGAGATCGGAGGTCTTCATGTGTGAACCGCCGTTACCCATGTTGCATCCGTCGAGGTCCATCTCCCAAACCACGTCCTCGATTCCGAGCTTGTCGAGAAGACGAGGCTCGAGATACTCCTTGATCGTGATGCCGGTGACCTTGGTGATGATGCGGGAAAGCATGTGGGAACAGGTGATGTCGTACGCGAACGACTCTCCCGGTTCATATTTGAAGTCTGTCGCGAGGAACGAACGGATCTGGTCTGTACCCGAGCCCGGATACTGGGTGGAAGCGTGTCCTGCGGACATTGTGAGGAGATGTTCCACGGTAAGCTTCTCGAGGCCCGCCGGGATAGTCTCCGGAAGAAGATCCGGGAAGAAATCCATCACCCTGTCTGAGACCTTGAGAAGCCCCTCCTGCACTGCGAATCCTACCGCCGTGCCGGTGAAAGTCTTGGTTGCAGAATACATCGCATGCTGAACATCCGGAGCATAAGGAGCCCACCAGTGCTCTGCAATGACGTTTCCGTGTCTGAGAATCATGATTCCATGAGTCTCGTAACCGCCCTCCTCGAGGGCCTTGAAGGTCTGTGCAATTGCCTCGCCAGGCACGCCCTGAGCCTCAGGGGTACTGCGTGGGAGTCCGTCGTCATATCCGTAAGGAGAGCAGATAGTCTCTGTAGCAGAATTGCAAGAAATCATCGCAGCGGCCGAAACCGCTGCGATGACAGGTGATAGAAGTCTTCTGAATTTCATTATTTCAAGAGATCGATAAGTGCGTAAGCAAAGTTGAGGTAGTTACAGTTACCTGCAATGGTACCCTCGTTCTGACCCCAGAAGAATGGCCAATCGTCGTAGTTCTCGAAGTGGTCCGGGTGACGGAAGAGAAGACCAGGGGCAACGTTACCTGGGATTGCTGAGAAGTCTGCACGGTTGTTACCGTAGAAGACGTTCTTTGGACGAGCTGCACCTACAGAAGCCACGAGAGAGTAGTTGTGGTACATGTGGCATCCGAAGAGGTATTCAGCAGCCCTGAGTGCGTAGCTCTTGTCCACGATGTCAGGATAATACTTGCTAGCGTAGCAGAGAGTGGTACCGTAGCTTACTACTGAACCGCTGGCTGCCCAGTTGCCGAGTCCGATTGGAACACCGTAAGGATTGTCCTCCTCGAGGCTGT
>NZ_JBAEER010000175.1:0-5586 GCF_056207615.1 Candidatus Cryptobacteroides sp.
GTGCCTGAATTCCCTTATCTCTGTCTGCTCGTGTCCGGAGGTAACTCGCAGATAGTCAAGGTCAACAGTCCGCTCGACTTCGAGATTCTCGGACAGACTATAGACGACGCGGTGGGAGAGGCGTTTGACAAATGCTCGAAGATGATGGGTCTGGGATATCCGGGTGGCCCTATCGTGGACAGGCTCGCTAAGCTAGGCGATCCTGAAAGATTCAAGTTCGCGAAGCCACATATCCCTGGACTCGACTACAGCTTCAGCGGAATAAAGACTTCGCTTCTGTACTTCGTCAGGGACGAGATCGCGAAGGATCCCGATTTTATGGAGAAGAACAAGGAGGACATCTGCGCGAGCTTCCAGAAGGCACTGATCGACATCCTTATGGACAAGCTCATCAAGGCGGCGAAGCAGACCGGCATCAAGCATGTCGCAATCGGCGGTGGCGTGTCAGCGAACAGTGGCCTGCGCAGCAGGATAGAGGAAGAAGGACGCAAGCGCGGCTGGCAGACCTACCTTCCTGAGTTCAAGTTCACTACCGATAACGCGGCGATGATTGCCATTGCAGGCTACTTCCACTACCAGAACGGGGAGAGGACATCTCTCGACGTGGCACCTGTGTCGCGAATGGCAGATTTCAAGTAAAGGAAAGATATGAAGGAGATAGAGATAGCGAAGAAGATAGGCAAGGAACTGACAGACGAAGACGTACTTCCCGTTGCCGCCAAGGCTCTCGGCGTGAAGCCGACCATGGTGGGAGAGTGGCGCGTGGTCCGCAGGTCCGTTGATGCAAGGCAGGACGTGCTCTACCGCTACCGAATCGCAGCCGTGCGCAAGGGTGAGCAGTTCGAGGAGTACCATCTCGACGAATATAAGCAAGTGTCTGATGCTCAGCCTGTCATCGTGATCGGTGCGGGCCCTGCGGGAATGTTCGCATCCCTTCGTCTCCTGATGAACGGATTCAAGCCGGTGGTGCTCGAGCGTGGAAAGGATGTGCATGCGAGAAAGGCGGACATGGCGAAGCTCTCCACCCTCGGCGAGGTAAATCCGGATAGCAACTACTGTTTCGGAGAGGGCGGTGCAGGCACATTCTCGGACGGAAAGCTCTTCACCCGCAGCAGCAAGCGCGGTGACATACGCGAGGTGCTCCATCAGCTCGTGCTCTTTGGGGCCGATCCGGACATACTCGTCAGCGCCCATCCTCATATCGGCAGCGACAAGCTTCCGACAGTGGTAGAGAATATCAGAAAGTGCATAGTAGAGCATGGCGGCGAATATCATTTCGACTCCCGCGTCACCGACATCGAGAAGCGTCCGGACTGTTCTTTTGCCGTGACCGTGAGCCATGATGGAAAGACCGAGTCATACGCTGCGAAGAATGTGATCCTCGCGACCGGCCATAGCGCACGCGACATATATGAACTCTTCGACAGGAAGGGTTGGACTATCGAAGCCAAGGGCTTTGCGCTCGGAGTCAGGGTAGAGCACCCTCAGTGGCTTATAAATAAGATACAGTATCACGGGAAATACCAGCCGTTCATGCCGACTGCCGAGTATTCGTTCGTGACCCAGATAGAAGGAAGGGGAGTGTTCTCCTTCTGCATGTGCCCGGGCGGCATACTCGTCCCAAGCGCCACCGCGCCTGGCGAGCTCGTGCTCAACGGAATGTCGAACTCGGCGCGAAACTCCAAGTGGGCGAATGCCGGGGTCGTGGTGTCGGTGGAGCCGGAAGACCTTCCGTCATACGCGAAACATGGACCTTTGGCTGCACTTGAGTTCCAGAAGGATGTGGAACGCTCCATGTATGAGTTCTCCGGTTCGATCAAGGCACCTGCCCAGAGGATGATGGATTTCTGCAGGAGGATTCCTTCGAAGGACCTTCCTCAGAGCTCGTACCATCCGGGCACGGTCAATGCCCCTCTGCACGAACTCCTTCCGGAGAATGTCGCGCTCAGGCTCAAGTACGCTTTCCCTTATGTGGGCAACAAGCTCATGCACGGGTACTATACCAATGAAGCCCTGCTTCTCGGAGTCGAGTCGAGGACTTCCTCTCCGGTGAGGATCCCGAGAAATCCGGAAACGCTCGAACATGTGCAGATCAGCGGACTCTATCCGTGTGGAGAGGGTGCCGGATATGCCGGAGGAATAGTGTCTTCGGCGCTTGACGGAATCAACTGTGCTGCAAAAATTCGTTAGGGAAGTAAAATTCTTCCAAAAAGTTTGCAGATTAATTTTTTTATCGTACTTTTGCAGTCCCAAAAAACAGCAACCTCTTGTGAACACTTTGAAACACAATGTTGCCACCTAAAAAATTTTTGAAGAGATGAATCTTATTAAGCTTGTTGAAGACTCATTTGCTAACGAGGCAGTGAAGTCATATCCAGAGTTCAAAGCTGGTGATACAATTACCGTTACCTTCAAGATCAAGGAGGGTGACAAGGAGAGACTCCAGAAGTTCCGTGGCGTAGTTATCCAGATCAAGGGTGCTACCGAGGCTACCAGGACTTTCACCATCCGCAAGATTTCAAGCGGTGTAGGTGTAGAGAAGATCGTTCCTTTCCAGTCTCCATCAATCGACTCAATCGAGGTTAACAAGCATGGTAAGGTACGTCGCGCAAGAATCTTCTACCTCCGTGAGCTCTCAGGTAAGAAGGCTCGTATCAAGGAGCGCAAGTACATTGCTAAGGACACAGAGTAATCTGACCTTATAACGGCGCGTTAGCTCAGCTGAATAGAGCATTTGACTACGGATCAAAAGGTCGTAGGTTTGAATCCTACACGCGTCACGAAAAAAGCATCGCCTAGAGCGATGCTTTTTTCGTTTATAGTTCCGCAATCATGTTGATGAACAGGGCGCACATCTTGTCCGCCGCAGCATCCGCCGCCTTGAGGATTTCTTCTCCGTCGGTCACGTAGTCATCCTCGACGCTGAAATGGGCGAGGTCTGTGACAATCGATACGCCGAATACGGGTATGCTCATGTGACGGGCCACGATTACCTCAGGAACGGTGCTCATGCCGACTGAGTCGGCTCCGATAATCTTGTAGAACCGATACTCACCAGGAGTTTCGTATGCAGGACCTGAGCAAGCCAGATATACTCCCTTGCGGATATAAGGGGTGAGCCCGAGTCTTTCACATATAGCCTCCGCCTTTGCGATGAGCTCGAGGCTGTAAGGCTGGGTCATGTCTGGGAAGCGAGGACCGAACTCGTCGAAATTAGGTCCGATGAGCGGATTAGGAAGCATGTTGATATGATCCTTTATGATCATCATGTCTCCCATGTTGTAATCAGGATTTACTCCACCGGCTGCATTCGATACGAAGAGGTAGCTTATTCCGAGCATCTTCATGACCCTGATGGGGAGAGTCACGGTCTCCATCGGATAGTTCTCGTAGTAGTGATAGCGACCCTGCATAGCGATCACGCATTTTCCTCCGAGCTGACCTACGATGAGGTTGCCCTTGTGACCGAGTGCGGTCTGGAGAGGGAAGTGCGGTATGCTGACGAAGGGGATGACGATGGGATCTGCTATCATGTCTGCCAGCTTTCCGAGTCCGCTGCCGAGCACTATGCCTGCAAGCGGCTGCCGGTCTCCTATTCTCTCGCGGATAAAATCAGCTGCTTCGTGTATTCTGATTGTTCTTTCGTCCATAAACTATTGGGCGGGATTTACTTTGTTCCGAAGATACGGTCTCCAGCGTCGCCGAGACCTGGTACGATATAGGCGTTCTCGTTGAGCCTCTCGTCTATTGCCGCAACGTAGATGTCTATGTCTGGGTGTGTCTCCTGCACGGCCTTGAGGCCTTCCGGAGCTGCTACGAGGCACATGAGCCTGATGCTGCTGCATCCCTTTTCCTTGAGCATCGCGATCGCATCGCATGCGCTGCCGCCGGTGGCGAGCATAGGGTCAGTGAGGATGATGGTCCTTTCTGCGATGTCGAAAGGAAGCTTGGAGTAGTAGAATACAGGTTTGTGGGTCTCCTCGTTCCTGTAGAGGCCGATGTGCCCGACCTTGGCTACCGGGATGAGGTCCATGAGACCGTCCACCATGCCTATTCCTGCGCGGAGGATAGGTACGATTGCCACTTTCTTTCCCTTGATTTCCTTTGCGATCATCTTCTGGATAGGTGTCTCAATCTCGACGTCGGAGAGAGGGAAGTCCCTCGTCACCTCGTAACCCATAAGAAGTGCGATCTCCCTGAGGAGCTGACGGAAGTCCTTTGAACCGGTGTTCTTGTCTCGCATGATGCTGAGCTTGTGCTGCACCATAGGATGGTCTATGACTGTTACTTTGCTCATGGTCTTAGTGTTTAATTATCGTGAAATCAAAGTTATGAATAAAAAATAATATATTTGTCCTCTGACAAACAAGATTGGAATATATGTCGAACAACAATTCATTTCTCACTTTCCTCGCAGGAGCGGCTTTCGGAGCGGCAGCCTATGCCTTCGTGAAGTCTGACAAGGAGAAGGTGAAGGACGCCCTGGACAAACTCGAGAACATGCTTGTCGAAGGTGGCGATCCGAAGGACGCCGACGTCTCCGCAGAAACGGAGCCCGTCGCTGACACAGATAATGAAGTAACCGCGGAGGAGGAAACGATATGATAGATTACAAGAAACCGATAGAAAACCTCGCCTCTGACGTGAAGGACTATGTCGACCTCCGGGTCGATGATCTCAAGCTCAAGACGACAAAGGGCCTTTCCGTGACCCTCGCGAGGATACTTTCCACTCTCGTGATACTCTTCGTGCTTGGAATGGTCATCATTTCACTTACCGTGGCCTTCGTCCTGATGGTGGGCCATCTTACCGGTAACTATGCGCTCGGTGCATTCATCGCGACAGCCATCTTCCTTGTGGCACTCGTTGTGCTCTTTTCGCTGCGCAAGAAGATGTTCGCCGGCAGCTTCGTCAGAATGTTCATCCAGATTTTCTATCCAGAGGACTATGAGTAGGAAGAATATATCGTCAATGAAGGAGCTCGATGAGGCCCAGAGGCAGTTGAACCGTCAGATTCGCGAGAAGGAATCATCCATCATCATGAAATACGATGAGGCCCGCCAGTTCTATAATCCATCGAACATGGTGAACGGCTTCGTTCAGGACTACGTGGACAGCTTTGACTGGAGGGCGGCAGCGCTCAGTATAGTCAGGAGCCTGAAGGAAAAACTACAGTAAACAAAGAATCCGACCCTTGCGGGCCGGATTCTTTGTTTATGGACTAGTTGAACATGTCCTTGAGCTTGTCGAAGAACGACTTGTCGTTCTTTGTGTCTGGTTTGAAGCTCTCGCTCTGAGAGAGCTTCTCGATGAGCTCCTTCTCCTCTCTGTTGATCTTCTTCGGGATGAAGACGATGAACTTCACGATAAGGTCGCCGTTTCCATAGCCGTTCACTGTAGGAAGACCCTTGCCGCGCACTCTCATGGTCTGGCCGGACTGTGTGCCTGGCTCGACATGTACCTTGGTCTTGCCTCCTACGCATGGTACCTCGATGTCAGCTCCGAGTATTGCGTCGGTGACGGAGAGGATCTTGGTGTAGATGAGGTTGTTGCCTTCTCTTACGAGCTCCGGATGCTTGATCTCCT
>NZ_JBAEER010000176.1:0-2043 GCF_056207615.1 Candidatus Cryptobacteroides sp.
TATCCGCAAGGCTCTCGTAGAGCTTGACGGTGCTCCATTCAAGTACTTCGCCGCACATCGCGACGTATGGGCAAAGGAGACTGCTTACGTTTACCCAGGTCCTATCCAGTACTGGGGTCCTACCGAGGTTTGCGATCAGCCAACCATGACCCTCAAGCTCGAGCAGGCAAAGTAATTTCATCCTGACGGCAAGCCCTCAGGGCTGCTGCAAGGCAGATTGAATATGATAAGGCGGTGACTTTTGGTCATCGCCTTATTTTGATTTGTGATAGCTTTGTCTTAAATTTGCTTTTTCGTGCGTGGCGCGCGTATGTGCGTATGCATACGGCCATATACCCGCACGTGTATGAGGACAGATTTCTCTATGGAAACAGAGCAGATTCAGAAAAGGATAGACGAGCTCAAGCAGCTCATCTCCGAGAATAACGAGCATTACTATATCGAGAATGCTCCCGTCATCAGCGACTATGAATTCGATATGCTGATGGTCGAACTTGCCTCGATCGAGAAGGCCCACCCTGAGCTCATCACCCCGGACTCTCCTACCCAGAGGGTCGGCAGCGACCTTTCCCGCGCAAGGAAGGGTTCCAGGAAGGCAGCGAAGGAGTTCGAGCAGTATCCGCACAAGTATCCTATGCTCAGTCTTGGAAACACCTACAGCGTGACCGAGATCGAAGAGTTCGCGGACAGGGCTGCCAAGGCTATCGGCGATGCTTTCACCTATTGCTGCGAGCTCAAGTTCGACGGAACGGCGATCTGTCTTACCTACCGTGACGGCAAGCTCCTCAGGGCGCTCACACGCGGCGACGGATCGGTCGGTGACGATGTGACCGAGAATGTCAGGAGAATTCCGAACATCCCCCAGCGTCTCAACGGTATCGGCTGGCCGAAGGAATTCGAGATCCGCGGTGAGATCTACATGCCGTACAAGGCCTTCGACCGTCTCAACGACGAGCGCAGGCGCGACGAGGAAGCACCGTTCGCAAATCCTAGGAACGCAGCATCGGGCTCGCTCAAGCTCACTGACCCGGACGAGGTCGCGAACCGTGGACTCGAGTGTACCCTTTACCATATCCTCGGAGAGGATCTCCATTTCACGACTCATGACCAGGCGCTCAGGTGCGCGATGAAGTGGGGCCTTCCGGTTTCTGACAAGAGGAAGATCTGCCGCAACATAGTCGAGATCGTCGAGTACGTCAAGTACTGGGACACAGAGAGAAAGTTCCTTCCGTTTGCCACCGACGGCATCGTGATCAAGGTGAACGAGCTCCCATATCAGGAGTCTCTCGGATATACCTCCAAGGCTCCAAGATGGGCCGTGGCATATAAGTTCAAGGCAGAGCAGGCGCTCTCCAAGGTGCTCAGCATCGACTATCAGGTGGGCCGCACAGGCGCTGTCACCCCGGTAGCTAACCTTGAACCGGCTCAGCTCTCCGGTACCGTCGTGAAGCGCGCGTCCCTCCACAATTCTGACCAGATGGAAGTGCTCGACATCCGTGTCGGTGACTATGTCTACGTAGAGAAGGGTGGCGAAATCATCCCTAAGATCACAGGAGTCGAGCTCAGCAAGAGAGATGGACTCTGCGTGAAGCCGGAGTTCCCTGTTACCTGCCCGGACTGTGGTGCAAGGCTCGTTCGCGACGAAGGTGAGGCAAAGTGGTTCTGCCCTAACGTCGACGGCTGCCCTACCCAGATCAAGGGCAAGCTCGTGCACTTCCTCTGCCGCAAGGCGATGAACGTTATCGCGGGCGACGCGACCATAGAACAGATGTACAATAAGGGCTACGTCAGGAACGTGGCCGATTTCTATAAGCTTGACGAGAACAAGCTCCTCCACCTCGACGGATGGAAGGAGAAGTCAGCACAGAGGTTCCTTGCGAGCCTCGAGGAATCCAGGAACGTCCCATTCGAGAAGGTGCTCTACGCCCTCGGCATACGTCATGTCGGCGAGACCACCGCTAAGCAGATTGCACGTGCTCTCGGCAGCATGGACGCAATCATGAACGCTGGCCGTGAGCAGCTCATGGCCGTAGGTGATGTCGG
>NZ_JBAEER010000177.1:0-4003 GCF_056207615.1 Candidatus Cryptobacteroides sp.
CTTGATGATCTTCTTCATATCGTTTTTCGTTTTTTATTCATCTCTCATTGCGTCCACAGGCTTGATGTGCATGGCCCTCATCGCCGGTGCGAGTCCGGCGGCGAGTCCCAGTATGGTCAGCAGCAGAGCCGCGCCGACGGCGAGACCGAAGCTGATCTGGAACGGAGTGCCGTCGTTCACCCCTGCCTCCACCATCGCCAGTATGCCGACGGTGAATACTATGCTTGCAAGGCCCGATACCATGGTCAGAAGGACGCTCTCTGACATGATCTGGCCCAATATGTCCGAAGGTGTCGCGCCTATCGCGCGGCGTATTCCTATCTCGACCGTCCTTTCCTTGACGGTCACCATCATGATGTTGCTGACGCCTATCGCACCGGCGAGCAGGGTGCCGAGTCCTATGAGCCATATCAGCATGTCCACTCCCCGGAAGATGTTGTCGACCAGGGTGAATATCTCTTCCGCGTTCAGGACGAACACGGCCGGCTTGTCAGTCTCGTCGAAGAGGTGCTCGCGTGCGATGATCTTTCGTATCCTTTTCTCCAGCGAGGACATCTTGACCCCGTCCTTTCCTATCATGCATATAAGGTCCACGTTCTCGCCTCGGTGGTATATCTGCTGGGCGAGGGTGAGCGGGATGCTGACGGTCTCGTCGGCACTTCCGTTGATGCTGATATTTCCGCTGTTGTTGTCGACTCCGACTATCTGGTAATAGCTGGATCCCACCTGGATGAAGGTTCCGCAAGGATCCCCGCCGTCCGGGAAGAGGGTCTCGTAAATCTTCTTTCCTATGACGCAGACCTTGCGTGCGTTGGCCTCGTCGACGGAGTTTATGTACCTTCCGTACCTTAGGTCAGGGGTCTCGATACGAGAGTATTCAGGGCGCACGCCTTTGATCGAGCAGCTTGCCGAAAGCTCGCCGTTGACCGCATTCCCGCCCCAGACAGCTATGGTCGGGGTCACGACCTCCAGCTCTGGGACCATGATCTTCAGCCTCTCTATGTCCTTGACGGTGAGATTCCATGTCCGTCCCTCCTGCATGCCCTTGTACGGCTTTGTCGTCTCGGACGCGAAGAGGAAGGTCGAGTTGGTCGCGAAGCCCTCGAAGTTGCTCATCAGCTTCGCCTTCACTCCCTGTCCTCCGCCGAGCATGAACAGGAGCATGAACAGTCCCCAGAACACGCCGAAACCGGTGAGCAGGCTCCTGCTCTTGTTCCTGGTCAGCGTGTCGAACACCTCTCTGTATGAATCTACGTCGAATCTCATGCTAGTCTGCCCTCAATGCCTCTATTGGTCTTACACGC
This sequence comes from Candidatus Cryptobacteroides sp., assembly GCF_056207615.1. Taxonomy (NCBI): domain Bacteria; kingdom Pseudomonadati; phylum Bacteroidota; class Bacteroidia; order Bacteroidales; genus Candidatus Cryptobacteroides; species Candidatus Cryptobacteroides sp. The sequence goes on from NZ_JBAEER010000177.1 coordinate 1,305, forward strand.
CCCGCCTTCAGGGCCGGGATGAGCCCTGCTATGGTTCCTGCCACGATAAGTACTATGGTCGCCTCGATCGCGACGTCGAGTCCTACGGAGCAGTCTCCGGACGTCACGATGTGCTCGCCCATGATCTCCAGGTCTCCGTTGAAGATGGTGTTCATGTATTCGCATCCCAGCATGCCCAGCAGCATGCCTATGTATCCGAACACCGCCGTTATGCTGACGCTCTCCGCGATGATGAGCTTCACTATGCTGGCAGGTGATGCGCCGATGGCCTTCCTGATTCCGAATTCGTGCGTGCGCTCCTTGACCGTGATGAGCATGATGTTCGATACTCCGACGACGCCGCTGAGCAGGGTGAACAGACCCACGATCCACAGTGCGGTGGTGACTATGCCCATTCCCATGTCCATCTGAAGGTTCTGCTTGAAGCTGTTCCTTATCCACAGCGCACCTCTGTCGGATGGGTCAGCCCTGTGGTGCTTGTTGATGACGGCCCTGTAGCGGGCCTCGAACTCGTCGTTCGCCTGCTCGGAGTCGAGTCCGTGGAAGGTGAAGATGATCCTGTCCGGGTGATCTCCCTTTGCGAATACGGTCCTGAGGGTGGTATATGGCACATAGGTGTCCGATTCCATCATGCTGTTGTCGGTCTTGTAGATGCCGACGATGACGAAGGAGTAATCGTCTACCTTCACTCTCTTTCCTATTATCCTTTCGATATTGATGTTCTCTCCGAAGAGGCGCTCGATGTCGGCCTGGGACATGACTATGCTCTTTCTCTCGTGCCTCAAGTCGTTCTCGTTGATGTAGCGGCCGGCCAGTATCTTCTCCGGCCGGATCTTGTCCGAGAGGGGAGTCACGCCGGTCAGAGAGGTGGTGAAATGGCTTTTCCCGTTGCTGATGGTCAGGTTCGATGCATGGACGATAGGGGCGACCTCGTCGATGTTGTCCGCGAACTGCGGGCTTGCGGTGATCTTCGTGTCCTCGTCATCCAGTCTTATGCGCCGTCCCTGCTGCAGCCCGTCGAACGCGACTGAAGTCTGGCCCGGATAGATGGTCATGTTGTTCATCTGTACGTCCGCCATGTTCGCCTTCATGTTGTTCTTCAGGCCGTTTCCTGCACCGAGGAGAATGATGAGCATGAAGATGCCCCAAGCCACGGCGAAGCCGGTCAGGCAGGTTCGCAGCTTGTTGCGACGCACGGATTCCCATATTTCGTTCAGCAGGTCGAACATCTCGCTACTTCATTATGGTTGATGTTCCGAACGCGGATGCGTTGTGGAGGTCGTTCATCTCGATGTTGCCGATCAGACCGTCCTTGATGTGCACGATCTTGTTGGTGCAGTTTGCGACTCCGCTCTCATGGGTGACGACGATGATAGTGACGCCTTCCTCCCTATTGAGGCGTCCGAGAAGCTCCATCACTTCTACCGAAGTCTTCGAGTCAAGCGCTCCGGTGGGCTCGTCCGCGAGGATGATCTGAGGATTGGTGATCAGCGCCCTGGCGATGGCCACGCGCTGCTTCTGTCCGCCCGACATCTCGTTCGGATAGTGCTGGGCCCAGTCTGCGAGTCCTAGGCGGTCGAGGTATTCCATCGCCATCGCATGTCTCTTGCTGCGGCCGACTCCCTGATAGAAGAGCGGCAGCTCGACGTTCTCGACGGCGGTCTTGAAGCTGATGAGGTTGAATGACTGGAAGATGAAACCTATCATGTGGTTCCTGTAGTCCGCAGCCTGCTTCTCGGTGAGACCCTTGATCAGTTTCCCATCGAGCCAGTATTCGCCTGTGTCGTAATCGTCCAGGATTCCCAGGATGTTGAGGAGGGTGGACTTACCCGATCCGGATGAGCCCATGATGGACACGAATTCACCCCTGTCTATGCTGAGGTCGATACCCTTCAGCACATGCAGGGGCTGTCCGTTATCGTATGTCTTGTTGACGTCCTTGAGTTCTAGAAGCATAGCGTTAATTTCAGGTGTTGCCTGTCACCAAAGTTATGCCATTTAGACGCAAGGATGTGCAGAAAGTTACAAAAAATCGTAATTATTCGTCCTGAGGCAGCTTTATGATCCTGAGGACGATGGCTACAGTTATCGCAGTGAGGCCAAGGGCGATGAATAGCCACTCCACTTTCGCCACCGCTTCGAGCTCGGTAGCGTTGCTCGGGCTGGAGAATATCCTGCCGACAACCTTCGGCACGAAGTAGAGGCCCATGTTCTGTATCCAGTAGATCAGCGAGTATGCCGTTCCGAGGTTCTTCTCCGGGATGATCTTCGGTACCGAAGGCCACATGGCTGATGGCACGAGGGAGTATCCTATGCCGAGGAAACCGATTCCTAGGTAGCCGAAGAATGCCACTCCCTGCGGTGCGAACGCGATGGTGAGATGGCCCAGGAGCACGCAGAGCGCACCCGAGATCATCCAGAGCGTCGCCTTTCCCACCTTGTCGACGAGCACGCCGAACAGCGGAGTGAACACTATCGTGAAGAAAGGAATCATGGCGACCATGGTGCCGGCGGTGGAAGCTTCTATTCCGAAGCGTGGGATCACTACCGCGGTTCCGAACTTCTTGAATGAGCTGACGCAGCAGTAGAAGGACACGCAGAGGAGTCCCAGCATGATGAACCTCGGGTTCCCGAGAACCTTGAGTATGTCGGAGAACCTGGAGCGGTTCTCCCGGCTTATCTCACCATGGTCGGATATG
>NZ_JBAEER010000178.1:0-14387 GCF_056207615.1 Candidatus Cryptobacteroides sp.
CAGGCAGCTCGCGGGAGTGGTCGACAATTCCTCATATCCTGCGATCGAGGTCACCATCCAGGCAGAAATCGTATGGCCGGAGAACGCACCTAAGAACATTCCTGTCATCATGGAGTTCGGCTTCATCATGGGCAACATGCCGATGAGGATGCCTATGGGCCCTAACGCCGGTCCTCAGCGCAAACCTTGGACTGAGCAGGTGGTGGAGCGTGGCTGGGCAGCCTGTACAATCAATCCGACCTCCTTCCAGGCAGACGGCGCACATGGCCTCCGTCAGGGTATCATCGGACTCTGCAACAAGGGCGAATACCGCAAGCCTAGCGACTGGGGCACTCTCCGCGCATGGGGTTGGGGAGCGTCGAAGCTCGTTGACTATTTCGAGAGCGAGCCTCAGTTCGACGCGACCATGGTTGCAGTCGAGGGCAACTCCAGATATGGAAAGACTGCGCTGGTGGCAGCCGTTTTCGACGATAGGATCGCAGCGTCGTTCCCATCTTCAGCAGGAAAGGGCGGTACAGCTCCATGGAGACGTTTCTGCGGCGAGACCGTAGAGAACATCGCGGCGAGCAGCGAATATCACTGGATGTGCGGAAACTTCATCAAATATGCGAGCGATCCATATTCGGCAGCGGATATGTTGGTTGATCAGCATGAGCTCGTAGCTATCTGCGCACCACGTCCTGTGCTCATCTCCAGCGGTACATTCTCTGCAGACAAGTGGCAGGACCTCATTGGTATGCACATGACTGCGTATATGGCTTCTCCTGTTTATGATCTCGTTTGTGGCGGCGGACTCAAGTATGGCTACGGCGAGAGCGGCGCACAGGCGGAAGAGAACGCAAAGATGCGCGTGGACGCCTTCCCGGGCATGAACGTGGGACTCATGGGCGGACGCCTTGCGTTCCGTATGCACGACGGCGGACATGAGCCGGGTCCTAACTGGCCATACTTCCTCGATATGTTCGACAAATATGTCGTGAAGGGACAGAAATAAGACTATCTGAGGTAATCCTCAAGCGAATTCCAGAGACTCAAGCTGTCTTCTACGCCAAGATCGTAGAGCGCCTTGAGTCTCTTTGCGTCTTTTTCGAGTCTTCCGACTTTCTCAAGGCGCGAAGGACGTATCACGAAGATCTTGCCTTCCTGTTCGAGACGGGCTATCTGGGCGATTCTCTTGTCGTAGTTCTCGCTTCTGTGGGCGCAGGTGTAAAGGAATTCCCTCCTCTTCGGATAGAAAAGCTTACAGAGGCGGTCCAGGTTCTCGGAGTGGCAGTCGGAGAGGGGACGGGTGAGCACGACGACTATGCGATCGCAGCCTGTGGACATGCACTTGTCCAATGGGATATTGTCGCTCACGCCACCGTCGAGGTAGGGCACTCCGTTGATGTGGACCATCTTGGATAGGAAAGGTAGGGAAGCCGAAGCGCGGATGATGTCCATCTCGCGGTCCGGGTCTGTGAGTCTGAGGTACTCCGGTTTTCCGGTGAGGACATTGGTTGCAGTCGCATAGAATTCGGTCCCCGAAGACTTGAAGGTCTCATTGTCGAATGGGTCAAGCACTCTTGGCAGCTTGTCGTAGGCGAATTCCGTGTTGACGACGTTTCCTGTAGTGAGCAGGGACCAGAAGCTGACATAGTCCCTCCTTCCGACGAACTTGGTGTTGTAGCGAAGGACTCTGCCACGCTGTCCGGAAGGCAGGTTTACTCCGAAGGTTACGCCCGCGGAAGTGCCGCAGATTAAGTCCGGCATGAATCCATGATCCATCATCACGTCCATGACTCCGGCAGTGTAGAGACCTCTCATCCCGCCGCCTTCGAGTACCAATCCTATCTTCTTCCCATTTGTCATGAATGCAAATTTAGTGAAGATTTTTCTATATTTGCATCGTCAAAGTTAGTAGTATTGTCGGTTCAGAGGTCACAATTATTGGGTAAGGAACTCCTTGTTGCAATCAGGGAGGGTGATGAATCTGCCTTCGAAATATTCTACAGAATGGAGAGGAACAACCTCGTCCATTTCGTCAGCAACTACGCAATCTCCAAGGAACAATCAGAGGATATAGCCCAGGAATCCCTGCTCAAGATATGGGAAACCAAGGATCATCTAAACGTGGACGGTAATGTTCGCGCCCTTGTCTTTACGATCGCAAGAAATAAGGCTCTGGACTATCTCAGGACAAAGACTGATACGGAATCACTTGATGCCTATGCCTATCTTGAGGACGAGAGTCTCGACGCCCAGATTAATGCTTTGGACCTTTCCCGCCTCATCGATAAGACTTTCGACCAGCTTCCTGAGAAGACCAGGAATACTTTCCTGATGAGTCGTAGGGAAGGTCTCTCGAACACGGAAATCGCTAAGAGAGAGCATGTGAGCGTCAAGGCCATCGAGTACAGAATTTCACAGGCTCTGAAAAATTTCAGAAAAATCAAGGAATCGTTTTAGGGTAGAGTGTAGTTTTCTCGTATATGTAGTATGCGCGTTAACTACAATAAGAATGTATTCGAGTCCCTTCCGGATTCCGTATACACAGGCGAAATGCCTGAACTCCCTCATACCAGAGGCAATAATCGTATTTACAGGTATGTTGCCGTCGCGGCAGCTTCTGCGGCCATCATCTTTGCGACCACTACCACCATCCTTTCCAAGAAACTCCGTGAAGTACCTGCCCGGACCGAACTCGTGGCAGATGCTGAGATAGTCTACACCGTGAACAGCTCTCTTCAGGGTAACATAGTCCTTCCTGACAGTACTCTCGTGACCCTTAACAGCGGAAGCTCCCTCCGGCTTGCCAACGATTTCGGCACAGGCACGAGGACCGTTTATCTCGATGGTGAGGGCTATTTCGATGTCCACAAGGACAAGAACGTCCCGTTCCTCATCAAGACACCTCAGGACGTGCTCGTGACCGTCACCGGTACCAAGTTCAATCTCAAGTGCTTCTCTGACGGATCGAAGTTCGACCTTACCCTTATCCAGGGCTCGGTTGAACTTACTACCCCGAAGAAAGAGGTGATCTATGTCGAACCTTCCCAGGAAGTCGTGATCACGAATAATTTCCACAATGTGAATGTCGTTGAGGCTCCTGTAGAGTCCACCGTCTGGACCAAGGGCATCCTCAAGTTCGACCACACGCCGATGAGCGAGACCATCGCCCAGATCGAGAGGTGGTACGGAGTCAAGGTGAACGTGTCGGATGAGGCCATCTACCGATCTTCTTTCACTGCGGAGTTCAAGTCTGAGACCCTTTCCGAGGTCCTCGACCTGCTCTGTCTCACTTCTCGCCTTGACTACAAGGTCGAGGACGGTATCGTAAGTTTAAAACCAAAGAACTAACAGTATAATAAATGAGTACAACGAAACGAATCATCATGCTCTGCATTTCCCTCATGATTGGTATTGCCCTTCATGCGCAGAGCCGGTATTCGGTCTTTGTGGACAATCAGCCACTTTCTACCGCGATGAAGATCATCGCAGCCCAGAGCGACTACAGGTTTGTCTACAACAATGACCTTATCGACGTCTCCAAGACTGTCAGCGTGGACGTCGAGAGTGACTCTCTCACTGAAATCCTTGATCAGGTCTTTGACCCCTGCGGTATCAAGTATACCATCATGGGCAAGCAGATCGCGCTTTCTGTGCCGGAGGTCGTTCAGACACCAGTATCAAACGGAGCCAGAACCAGGCTTGTCCAAGGAACCGTCACCGACAATACAGGTGATCCACTCGCCGGTGCTGACGTAATGATTGCCGGCTCTCGCAACGGTACCTTCACCGACATGAACGGACGTTACAGTCTCGAGGTTCCTTCTGATCCGAACACGACCCTCGTTTTCAATTTCATCGGAATGAGGGAGATTTCCGAGCAGATCGGAAGGCGCAGCACGATCAATGTCATTCTCGAAGAGGAGGTGAACGCACTCGACCAGATCGTCGTTACCGGTTACCAGACCCTTTCGCGTGAGCGCTCTGCCGGTTCGTTCTCAAATGTATCCGGAGCTAAGGTCCAGAGTCAGGCTAACGTGGAGGGTAACATCCTCAGGAGCCTCGAAGGACGTGCCGCTGGACTCAGTGTCAGCCAGACTGGTGACGGCGTGAAATACCTTATCCGTGGTGTGTCGTCGATCAACTCCAAGACTGAGCCTCTCTTCATCGTGGACGGAGTCTCTATGACAAAGAGCCAGATGGACAAGATGGTGAACCCTAATGATGTGGAATCCATCAACTTCCTCAAGGATGCGACAGCAGCTTCGATCTGGGGCGCGCAGGCTGCGAACGGCGTCATCGTCGTGACCACCAAGAGTGGTTCTGCTTCGAACAATCTCTCAATCAGCTACAATGGCAGCTTCACATTTCGTGGCAAGCCGAACTACGCATACCAGGATATGATGACCAGCCGCGAGTTCATAGACGCAGTGGTTGACGCGTTTGATCCTCAGACATACAAGTGGGCTGATGTCAACAAGTCTTCCTATGGTCTCTCTCGCGGAGACTTCAGGGTGGTTTTCCCTCATGAGGATGCTCTCTACAGGTATTTCAATCAGGAAATCTCTCTTGATGAGCGTGATGCTCTTCTTGACAAGCTTGCGTCGGTCAACGGAAGGAAGGAATATGAGAAGTACTTCATGAGCAACTCATACCTCACGAACCATTCTCTCTCTTTCTCCGGAGGAAATGACAAGAGCAACTTCTACGCTTCGCTCGAGTATCAGAGGAGCAAGGGTTCTCATAAGGATAATGTGGATGACTACAAGTTCTTCTTCCGCGACGTGTTCCATATCGCCAAGTGGGCAACGCTCGATCTTTCAGTCACTGCATATCATTCTAAGGCTCGTACCTATGCGACCCCTAATATCAGTGACATCCCGTACATAAGCTACTTCGATGAGCAGGGTAATGAGCTTTCCCATACCAACTATATCATGACACCGGCTTACCAGGCCAGCGTGGAGAAGATTACTGGTGTATCCCTCGACTACTATCCAGTCAAGGACTTCCGCAATACCTATTCGACCACGAAGTCTACAGGTGTCAATGCGAATGCCGGTCTGAAGATCAACTTCACCAAGTGGCTCAGCTATGAGGGACGTTTCCAGTACTCACTCACCAACGGAGGTGGCGAGCAGTTCGTCCCTGCTGATTCATATTCAGTCAGGTTTGACCGAAACATGGCTACCAACATGGACGGAGAGAGCTTCCTTCCTTCGTCTGGTGGCAACTATACCGTGTCTGACCGTCGCGAGAGCTCATATACCGTGCGTAACCAGCTCAACCTTGATCTCGGATTCGGTGACCAGCTCATGCATAGGGTGAGTGCGCTTGCTGGTTTCGAGTTCAGTGATCGTCTCAGCGCCGGACATAACTCTTTCCTTAGGGGCTATGATTACCAGACCATGGAGCATATCCTCTACAACGACTACCAGCTAACCACAGAGGGCGTCAAGAACCCGGCGCTTCCTTCGATCGCATCTGCGACCGTGAACATGTTCAGTCCTAATACCTATGGTCAGTCCGAGACCGAGTACCGATTCGTGTCAATGTACGCTAACGGTGCGTATACTCTCATGGACAAGTACTCCGTCAATGCCAGCATCCGCGTCGATCAGTCAAACCTCTTCGGTAGCGATCCGAGCGTGCAGTTCAAGCCTATCTGGTCGGCAGGTGCGATCTGGAACGCAGGAAAGGAGGATTTCGTAAGACAGCATGGATTCATCAACAGACTCAACGTTCGTGCAAGCTTCGGTTATGCGGGTAACTCTCCAAATCCGGGAGAGGGCGGTCCATACGATATCCTCAAGTCGACATCCGATCCTGCTTACAGCCGTTTCGGTCTCGGATATCAGGTGGTGACACCAGCGAACGACAAGCTTACCTGGGAGAAGACACGTACGGTCAACCTCGGTGTGGATTTCGCCTTCCTTGGTAACCGTCTCGACGGTAGCATCGACCTCTACGACAAGAGGACGACTAATCTCCTCGCGCATGTCCCAGTGGATCCTACCACCGGTTTCAAGAATGTGCTCTCGAATCTCGGAACGATGACCAACCGCGGAGTAGAGCTCTCTCTGAGCAGCGTCAACATCCAGAAGGCGCTCTTCCAGTGGACCACGGACTTCACCTTCACCTACAACGCGAACAAGCTCGTGGATATGTATCTCGAGCAGCCTGAGAGCCCATATGTGATGATAGGTTACGACTATTGGAAGGGATATCCTTTTGGAACCATCTTCGCTTACGACTGGGCTGGTCTCGATCCTGAGGACGGTATGCCTCGAGTATATGATTCCAAGGGCAATCCGGTACGCTCAATCACCGACATCGACTCTGTCGACGCAGTCAAGTACCGTGGAACCACAGTGGCTCCTATCTTCGGATCACTTTCCAACACCTTCCGCCTTGGCAGCTTCGACCTCAACATCATGTTCGTCTACAACTTCGGACATGTGATGAGGAATGATGTCAATACCAAGAACTCTTATCGCTTCTGTGAGAATCTCCACCATGATTTCGCGAAGAGGTGGCAGAAGCCTGGTGATGAAATCACTACTGATGTCCCTGCATATTACTCTCTCAAGAACAGCGCAATCAGCGAGAGCGATATTACGTATCTTTCCAGATATGCTGACAACAATGTGCTCAATGCTTCGTATATCAAGCTCAGGGAGGTCTCATTCGGCTATAGGATTCCTGCTCATATCTGCAAGACCATGAATATGCAGAGCATGAGCGTAAGGCTCATCGCATCGAACCTTGCGACCATCGCCTTCAACGGCCAGGGTATCGATCCTGAGGCATTCTCCCTTTCTGGAGGAGCCCGTGCCGACAAGTATTTCCCTTATGTCTCAGCAAGTCTCAACATTGAATTCTAAGCCATGAAAAAGATAACAGCAGCTTTATTTGCAACAGCGATGGTATTTCTCACCTCATGTGAGAACTACCTCAACGTCAAGCCTCGTGGCTATGATATCGCATCGAAGATCGAACACTACGAAGGCCTTCTCGTAGGTCAGGATCTTTATATGTTGAATGAGTCCTTCCCATATATGTGCTTCGAGTGCTTCATGGACCAGGACGGTTTCGACAATGCATACAGCACCATCGGCTCGCGTGCGACCAACGCCTACAAGTGGGAGAAGAACGTGTACCGTGAGGATGAGGACTGCGGCGAGTGGAACTCTTTCACGACCGCGCTCTACTATTACAACGTCGTCATTAACCAGGTTCTCGACGCCGAGGATGGCACACCGGAGAAGAGGCTCGCCCTCCAGGCTGAGGCTCGTATGCTGCGCGCATACTGTACCTTCCTCATGTCCGAGTTCTTCGGTGACGTACCTATCATCAAGACAGCCTCTACCATGGGAGGCGACTTCTCTCTCCACACCAGGGAAGAGGTGATCGAATTCGTGCTCAGCGAGATGGCGGAGGCAGTTCCTCAGCTCGAAGATACCCAGGAACACTGCATGAGAGTGTTCAAGACCTCGGGCCTTGCACTCTACGGAAAGGTGCTCTTCATGCTCGGCAGATACTCCGAGGCTGAGGCTCAGTTCTGCGAGGCGATGGCGGCAGTGAAGGCCCACCCGGAGTGTGGACTCACCAATTACTATGAGAGATTGACTCCGGACGGAGAGGTCGATTTCATCGTCTATGACTATGAGAATCCGGAACTTCTCTTCAACCTCGGTTCGATGAATCGTCTTTGGCCAGCCGTGTACGGCGGAATGTACAACATGCTTTTGTTCGGTGTGAGGAACGATGTCCTGAAGACCTTCTACTATGACTTGAAGGATACCCGACTCTCAACGCTTTCATCCATTACTACCGGAGAAAGTGCATACAAGTCATTCAAGAGCTCTAACTTCTATTCTGCAAACATGAGCACAATCAAGAGCAACATCGGTGTCGGCGTGCCGGATCTCTATATCATGTATGCAGAGTGCCTTGCCAGGGCAAACAAGACAGATGAGGCAGCACAAGTTCTCGTTGAACTCAGGAGACATAGGATGAATCCTGGTCATGAGGGTATTCCTGCAGACGTGGTAAGTGCTGAACAGATGACCGTGTTCGCGTTCGAAGAGCGCATGAGAGAGGAAATCGGATTCGGTACAAGTTGGTTCGAGATGAGGCGAGTATGGGATGATCCACTCTTCCAGTATCTCAAACCTATGTATGTCCATACAGTCGGATCGGAGACCTATACCCTCACGGAGGACAGGCTCTGGTTCCAGATTCCGCCATCAGTTCTCCTTTGGCACCCAGAATACGATAAATAACAATCAACCAAATTAATTGTATATGAAAAAGTACTTAGCATTGGCGGCAATCGCTGCTCTCATGAGCATTGTCTCATGTACTAATGACAACAAACCGGAAACAAAGCCAGAACCAATCTCAGTGTCTCCCAAGTCAGTGACTTTCGAGGGTGAGGGTGGTACTCTCAAGGTTGCCGTCAAGTCGCAGGACGCGACCTTCACAGCAAAGTCAGACGCAGCTTGGCTTACCGCTGAGGTGAGCGGCAAGGAGATCGTCCTTACTGCTGCAGCAAACGAGAGCAAAGATCCAAGGTCAACCAAAGTCACGGTTTCCGACTCCAAGTCTTCATGCGAGATTGAGGTCAAGCAGAACATGGGATCAGCAGTTGCTGGTTACCTCCCTCTTGCTTCTGCAAAGATGGAGTATGCCGGAACCATGCTCTATATGTTCAACAAGCCTCAGACCGAGAATTACGGCGGCATGGGTTTCCTTAGCGTAACGGATTCTGATGGTAACAGGATATCGATCACTCTCTTCACTGATCTATTTACTTCTCCTGAGGAGGTCGTTCTTTCAGAGGGCTTATATACAGCAGGTCAGGACAAGATGACATCTTATTTTGCAGTACCTAAGACTTGGGTTCCTGGCAGTTATGCGACTACCGAGGACGGAAAAGAGAGTTTCTCTTTCGGAACTTTCTTCGAAGGTATTGACGAATCTACTATCGCCATGGCCGAGGGCACTATGGAAGTAAAGGACGGAATCCTTAAGATCGATTTCAAGGATGCCGAGGGCACTGAATACAAGTATGCGTTCGAGGGTGAGGTCGAACTTGACCTTGAGGGTGCAACATACCCAAGCGAAAAGATTGGCCCAGCCGACAATATCTACTCTGCAGTCTGCTCATACAATGGTGAGAATGAGTTCGGAGCTGCGTCAATGACTCTCATGCTCTATTCTGGTTCAGAGACCAACAATACCAGGAGTATCTTCCCATTCTATATGGAAATGGCAGAGTTCAGTGAGGATATGGACCTCTCAGGTATGTACTCTAATCCAGAGGATCCAGACGATACCGGAAAGGCAGGTACACTCGAGATCGGTAGTATGATCGAGCTCGGCGATATCAGGTTCCCTATGGGTTCAGGCATCATCTTCAATGATGGTGACGTTTTTGCCGCTGACGGCATGTCCAGCCTCATCCTAACCAAGCAGGAGGATGGAACTTACTCTATCTTCGCATCAATGATGCCTGCGGAAGGTGAGGATTTCTATTTCTACATGACCACTATCTCAATTGATCTTGTCAACTCTGCCGATTATGGCGATGAGGACTAACTGAATCAATGGCCTATTATCATATCTAATGAAAAAGACTTTTATTGCAGCTTCCGCTGCATTGATTATGGCGGCATGCACCAGTTCTCCAAAGGCTGGTGCACCGACCACCTTCGAAGGCAAGTTCATCGGCTACGGCGGTGAGTATGTAGAGTTCTTCATCCCGACTGAGACTGGTGAGTATCAGGAAATCCAGATAGTTGTAGCTGAGGATGGAACATTCAACACTGAGGTACAGTTCGGAAAGGATATGTATGACTGCGCAATCTTTGCAGACAGGTATATGTACCGTGTTTGTCTAGAACAGGGCAAGCATTACAACGCAGTGTTCGATATGACCAGCGGATCTGAGACTGATTTCGAGTTTACGGGCGAAGGCAGCAAGGAGAATCTCTTCATGAGAGATTACTGGAAGGGCTTCCGCTATTCTGACTCCGTGATTGATGGACTTCTCGCTTGCGGCTCTTTTGAAGAGTTTTCTGCAGGAATAGAGCATGCAGCAGCTCCCCTCAGAGAAGAGCTCAAGGCAACAAACAACAAGGGATTCATCGACTATTACACCAAGGAGATGAACTCATACGAGCTTTCGTACAAGTTCTATTATCCTTTCATCAGGACCTCTGCCAGCGGTGTGTATCGTCCTGAGCAGTCATACCTCGATGCTATCGCGAATGCTCCTAAGATGACCGACGAGGAATATTCCAGCATGATTCAGTTCTACGCAATGAATGTTCCTTACATGTTCCCTGACATCAATCTCAGGGAGGCTCTCCGTGCCGTTGCTGATTTCAGCAGCAAGCAGTCAAGGAAGGAAGAGGGAATCGCAGCAGTGCTTCAGAGCTACGCTTCCATGGGTGGCAGCAAGACCCTCAAGGATGCATACGAATACTATAAGGAGAATGTGAAGAATCCTGACGAGAATCTCTGCAAGATGATTGAGAATGCCATGAGCCTTGGCCCAGGCGTTGCTGCACCTGAGATCGAATTCGAGGATATCGACGGAAACATCAAGCACCTTGCCGACTTCCAGGGTAAGCCTCTCTATATCGACCTTTGGGCTTCTTGGTGTGGTCCATGCTGTGAGGAGATTCCTCATCTCGCAAAGTTCGTTGCCTCTCTCGGTGAGAATCCTGAGATTGTATGCATCAGCATCTCCATCGATGACAATAGGAACGATTGGACTGCCAAGCTTGCAGAGGACAACAGCGAGTGGCCACAGTACCTTGCTACCAAGGACGGTCAGAAAGCAATTTCAAGGGATTACGGTGTAAGCGGCATTCCTCGTTTCATGCTTATCAATGCTGACGGAACAATAGCATCTGTGAATGCAGGACGTCCTTCTGATCCAGATCTTCTCGAATCTCTCAGAGCTGCTTTGAAATAGTATTAAAAATGAAAAGAGTATTTATAGTAGCTTCTGTTGCTTTCGCTCTGATTGCATGCAGTTCAGAACCGAGTGCTCAGCTTAGCGGATGTCTTTCTGACGCCGATGTGTTCTCTTATGGTTTCCAGTCTGACAATGACACCGGGATCCAGATTCTTGACACTTACGACGGAATCGAGAACGGAAAGTTCGCGTTCGACATCTGCAATGAGCCAGGCGAACTTTTCCTTATATCGAAGAACCAGCCAGCTACCTTCATCCAACTTTATCTCGCCAAGGACGAGAAGGTCGTGATGGAAGGCAAGGTCTCTGACTTCAAGATTTCCGGAACTCCTTTCTATAAGGATATGGGAGAGTACCATGAGCTTACCAAGGAACTTGACCACAAAGTCCTTGAGGCAGTGCTTGAGATGGATAGTGCTGCCAAGGAAGGTCGAGAACCTAGCATCGATTACGCAAGAGTGAAGCAGAGTACCGACGAAGAGAAGGACCAGATTTCGCTCAGCTTCATAAAGTCACATCCTGACAGCGATTTCTCGGTGTATCTCGTGTCCAATATACGTAAGTCTCTTTTCGAGAGGGCAGAGTCACTTCTTACCGATAAGGCCAAGAATGGCAAGCTGAAGTATCTTCTCGACAAGGCGGAACTCAGGAACATGGGTGATGACGTCGCAAAGCGTACCCGTGCCGAGGCTGAAGGCAAGGTCTATGTGGGTTCGACAGCTCCTGACTTTACCCTAAAGACTCTCGATGGCTCGGATTTCACTCTGTCTTCACTTCGTGGACGCTATGTTATGCTCGATTTTTGGGGAGCATGGTGCCATTGGTGCGTGGAAGGTATGCCTAAGGTTGCCGAGATTGCAGAAAAGTATGCGGACAAGCTCAGCGTTGTAAGCGTAGACTGCAACGATTCTGAGGCAGAATGGCGTAAGGGCGTAGAGGATTCAGGTATCATGACATGGACTCAGGTATACAATCCTAGGACTGTTGCCGTCGATGCTCAGTTCCTCGTTGAGGCTTTCCCTACTTTCGTGATCATCGACCCTCAGGGCGTCATAAAGAAGATCTTCGTTGGTGAGAGCAGAAACTTCGTTGAGGAAGTCGGTGCATGCCTTGAATAAAAAATAATCAACATGAAAAAAGTAATCATAGCCGCATTTGCGGCATTCGCGATGGTCTCATGCGGACCTAAGGCTCAGTTCTGCGGTAACATCAGTGATGTCGACGGACTTGGCATCAGCTTCGCCTCCGACCTTGGTACAGGACTCGAGTTCATGAAGGACGTGGAAATGAAGGACGGCAGTTTCTCTATGGACATCGCCGATGAGTCAGGTAATTTGCTTATCTATGACAAGAGCAATTTCATTACCTACCAGAACATATACTTCGTACCTGATGAGAGGCTGGTCATCAACGGAAGCCTGACTGACTACACAATCTCCGGATCGCAGTTTTATCAGGATATGGGTGAGTTCCACGAAATGACAAGGGAACTTGATGCAAGAGTATTTGAGGCCCTCCTTATCATGGATAAGGCTGAGAGGGAAGGCACACGACCAATCGTCAGCTATGAAAAGGTGAAGGATGAGGTTGAGCAGGAAAAGGGAACAGTCGCTCTCAACTTTATCAAGGCTCATCCGGACAGCGATTTCTCGGCTTACCTTGTGTCAACTCTCCGTGTGGCCCTTTTCGACAGGGGAGAGACTCTACTTACCGAGCGCGCGAGAAACGGCAAGATGGCGTTCCTGATCAATAAGAAGCATGTCGCCATTCATGGCGCGGAGATCGCCAAGCAGGCTAGGGAGTATATTAAGGTCGGCGTTGAGGCTCCGGACTTCACCCTCAAGACCCTTGACGGTAGTGACCTTACCCTCTCATCGCTCCGCGGTCGCTATGTCATGCTCGATTTCTGGGGAACTTGGTGCCACTGGTGTGTGGAAGGCATGCCAAAGGTCAAGGCTGTGTCAGAGACATACGCAGACAAACTCACTGTCATAAGCGTTGACTGTCACGATTCTGAGATCGAGTGGAAGAAGGGCCTCGAGGAGATCAAGATCATGACCTGGACTCAGGTGTACAATCCTGCTGAGGTGGCCCTCGACGCTCAGTATGCAGTCGACGGCTTCCCAACCTTCGTCGTCATCGATCCTGAAGGAAAGATCGCGAAGATCGTCGTAGGTGAGGGCAGCGACCTTGCTGCTGAGGTCGGCGAATGTCTTAAATAGAACCCAACAATCATTCGACATAAATACTGAACAATTGAAGCCCGCGGCAGTGATGCCTCGGGCTTCTTCTTTTACTGCCTGGCATTTGTCTAGTCCTCCAGGAGGTAATCCATGGTGATCACGACGCGCACGTTCTTGATGTAAGGAGAGTTGGCGTCACGGTCATAGATCGAGAACTGTCCCTGGCTTGCGTGGCTGATCTTTCCTACCTTGCTGTGGGAATCCTCGGCGAACTTCTGCGCAGTCGCACGGGCGTTCTTTGTCGCCTCCTCGACCATTGCCGGCTTGATTTCGTTCAGACCGGTGAACTCATACACGATACGGTTCTCGCCGTACTCTTCGTAGATGATAGGAATGCCCTGCTTCATCAGCTCGCCCTGGCGGTTCATCAAGGCGCGGATCTTGTCGACGTTGTTGCTGGTGACGGTGATCACGCTTGTGGCCTTGTAGCGGCTTGCGATGTTGTTCTCTCCGTAGTCGTAGGCCCTGCGGTCAGTTATGGCAGGAGGGTTGATGCTGATTTCGGCTTCGTTCACGCCGCCGGCCTTGAGAAAGGACACGATCGCAGAGTTCTTCGACTCGATGATGGAATACATCTGGTTGGGGTCGTTTCCGACTTCCTGATATACGAGAGGCCATATCACCTTGTCCGCCATGACCTCCTTCTCGGCGAGACCTTTCACGCTTACCTTGCGGTCGCGATCCTTGACTGCGACCATTCCTGAACGTAATGACAGTCCTGCGATCACTATCGCGAGCGCAAGTATAGTCGGTGCAAACCATTTGTTGTCTTTCATATCTTTCATGATTAAAGTTCCAATGCCCGCCTGTGTAGCATAACTCATGCCGTGGCATAAAAAAAGACCAGGCTTCATGAGCCTGGCCTTCATTGTCGTATATCTTCAAATCCTACTTGAAAAGACCCTGAGCCATTGTGTAGAGAGCACGACGCCAGGTAAGGAACTCATGAGCTGTGCCAGGAGAAACGTGACCCTGTGCGTTGTAACCAGCTGCCTTGAGAGCCTCTCCTGCTGCGTTGATCTGAGCTGGAGACTCCTTCTCACCGGTGCTGAGGAAGATGTAGTCAACCTTGCGGCCAGCAAGCTCCTCTACGCTGTAGGTACCACCTGAAAGGAGACCGTAGCTACCGAATACCTCAGGACGTGCGAGAGTGATTGCGTGAGTTTCCA
>NZ_JBAEER010000179.1:0-17465 GCF_056207615.1 Candidatus Cryptobacteroides sp.
CTTCTCTTCGCTGACGACCTGCCACTTCACTCCCGGAACATTTGCCGGAATATGTCCATAGAACTCGTCCTCGAATACCTTGATGAGCTCCGGACGACGTACGTTGAACCACATCTTCGCATTCTTCACCTTCCTGCCGTCGAAGGTCACGAGAGGATCAGGATAGTTGAGATATGGGTTGGCGATCATCTCGTCGTAGTTCGCACCGATAGCAGGATCGGTGGAATATCCGTCACGGCCTGGTCTGAGACTGGTCAGACCGAGCTGTTTCATCATGTTTGCCTGGTCGGCGTTAGTAAGAGCATCGAGGCTGTCCCTGTTCATGCGCGGGAAGCCGAACTGTGCCGAGGCCTCGCCCTGTGAGAGCATCAATACAGCAACGGCAGCTGCGAAAAGACTGCGGAGTTTCATGATATTCAGATTTACTCGAAATCGAAGTGATATCCGCTGAGGAATTCCTCAGGGAAAGTGTATTCAAGGAGGTCGTAGAGCATAGGATCATAATCCTTGAGCTGCTGGCGGGTCTTGAGCTTGAAGGTTCCCTTGCCATTGATGTTTGGCACTACCATACGGCAGGTATTGTACCATGCCTGAGCACCCTCTGCGAAGTACTCATCATCGTTAGACATCGAGTATGTATCCTTCCACAAGCCCTTGGTCTGCGCATTCTTGAACGCGGCAGCAAGGTCATTCTTGAACTTTGCATCCACGCGATTCATTGCGAACCTGACGTTGTGACCGAACTCATGTACCATGATGCTCTCGTTGTAGTACCTTTCCTGGAAATTAGGAATCTTGATGAGGTTTTCCTCGCCGATGGACATGACAGGAAGGGCCTCGGTCGCACCATATCCGCGTCCACGTGCGTTCCAGTCTGTGTCTGGCCACCATATAGGCATCACGCTGCACTCTGGAAGGTCAGTGATGTTCTCCTTGTATCCGACGACTCCGATGCGGAAATGGCACTTGATCATCTCCTCTCTGGCCTTTGGATGTTTCCTGGTCATCTCCCTCGCGATATAGCAAGCCTGAAGGAGAGCCTCATCAGAAACCCTCTCGGAAGAAAGTACCGGAAGGCCATCGCAGTTGACATATTTCTTATAGAAAGGATCGAGCGGTGATTCCTTGTAGTTGAGCCACTGGGTAAGGTCCGCAGGTGGGGTGGTCACAACATCCTTGCCGTCCTCGCCCGGGTTTTCACCGGGGTTATCACCAGGATCTTCGCCGGGATTTTCGCCTGGTTCATCGCCCGGAGTGCCCGGCTCATCAGGTATTTCGGTCTTACCAGGGTTCTTGGCAGGATCGATGATTCTACCGTTGTCACAAGAGGATCCACACGCAAATAGAGTCGCGATGCAGAGAGCTAATAAAGTAAGTCTTTTCATGATTTTCTGTTTTCCTTACAAATTTAATCAAAATTTGAGAATCTTGTCCTGTATGCCAACTTATTGCAATTATGCTTATATTTGATGGATTAAACACACATGATGAGAACACTATCACTTGCGGCATCGATGATGCTGATCGGCACTTCATGCTTCGCGCAGAAGATCACCACATACACTACAACAGAGAATCAGGAATGGAAATCCGGGATCATGAACCTTTCCGCAAAGGCCGAGGGTCCTACCCTGATCGAGGTCAAGGGCGACGAGAACGGAACCGTCTTCCATGCATGGGGAACGACCTTCAACGAGCTTGACTGGGATGCGTTCAACCTCCTTTCGAGGGAAGAGCAGGAAGCCGTGATGCACGGCATATTCGCTGCCGACGGAGATCTGCGCTTCACCCATGGACGCGTATCGATGAATGCGAACGACTATGCAAGGGCGTGGTACAGCTGCTCCGAGATTCCGGGCGACTTCAACCTCCGCTACTTCAACATCGACCACGACAAGCAGAATATCATACCTCTCGCAAGGGCCGCCCAGCGCTACTGTCCGCAGCTCCAGCTCTTCATGTCCCCATGGTCACCACCGGCATGGATGAAGATCAACAACGAGTACTGCGTGCTCTCGAGCCGCTACAACACCCAGGACCCGCGCAAGGACTACATGCTCTACGAGCGTCCCGGCGAGACGGCTGGCGACATCGAGGTCGACCCTGACGAGATGAAGCTATTGGGCGACAGGAGCGGCGTATTCCCACGCAGGCTCGCGCTCCAGGACTATTTCATCCAGGAGCCGCGCTATCTCGAGGCCTATGCTCGCATGTTCTGCCGCTTCATCGACCTCTACGCGGAGCAGGGGCTCCCTATCACGAAGGTCATGTACCAGAACGAGGCATATTCATACACCGCATACCCAGGCTGCGCATGGACGGCTGAGGGAACTCTCCGTTTCAACAACGAGTACCTTGCTCCGGCGCTGCAGAAGGCCCATCCTGAGGTAGAGCTCTGGATAGGCACCTTCAACACCAACCGCCTTGACTATGTCGAGAAGATCATCGACGACAAGGACCTCCAGAAGAACGTGAAGGGCATCGCTACCCAGTGGGAGTGCCGCGAGAACCTTCCTGCCCTGCGCGAGCGTTACCCGAATCTCAAGCTCATGCAGAGCGAGAGCGAATGCGGAAACGGAGATATGGACTGGGCTGCAGGTGAGCACACTTTCTTCCTCATCGCAGACAACCTCGGCAACGGTTGCGAGGAGTACTACAACTGGAACTTCATACTCAAGGACCACGGCGAGTCGACATGGGGATGGAAGCAGAACGCTCTCATCCAGGTGGACAGTCAGACAAGAAAGATGCGCCTCACTCCAGAGTACTACGCATACAAGCATTTCAGCCACTTCGTGACTCCAGGCAGCCAGATGGTAGGATATGCCGGACGCGAATACAGCAAGACTCCGGTAGTTGTCTACAGGCTTGCAGAGGGCGGCGAAGGCAAGTATCTCGTTGCTGCCGGCAATTTCACCGACGAGGCTTCGCAGGTCAGCGTGAAGATCGAGGGAAAGTACCTCAACCTCCGCACCGAGCCACATTCTTTCAACAGCTACATCATCAGAAACAAATAACAATACAGACTAAATATGAAAAAGACCATTCTAATGCTCGCGCTCCTCGGCGTATGCGGAATAGCTTCTGCACAGCCTTTCGGCTTCGGGAACTTCAACGCCCAGGAGAATCAGGTAGACAGTCCTGACGGAAGGCTTTCAGTGAGCGTCAAGCTCGTAAGAGGCGGTGCTCCCGTCTATACTGTCAGCTATGACTCAAACACAATTCTCGAGAACTCCCCTCTCGGTCTCGTGACCACCAGCGGAGACTTCACCAGAGGTCTCGAATTCGTTTCAGCTGAGACCGAGTCAGTCAGCAAGAGCTACACCCAGGAGAAGATCAAGAAGTCTCATATCGACTACAACGCAAACAAGCTCACCTATGTCCTCAAGGACAGCAAGGGACAGGAGATGAGCGTGATCTTCGAGGTCAGCAACAACGACATCGCCTTCAGGTACAAGCTTGATTCCTTCAGGAACAGGTACTCTACCGTAATCCTCAAGGAGGCCACCGGTTTTGACTTCCCTCTTACCACCACGACCTTCCTCACTCCACAGGCAGACCCTATGACAGGCTTCGCTCAGACCAAGCCTTCATACGAGGAGGGCTACGAGTATGACGCCCCTATGGACAAGAAGTCTCAGTACGGAAACGGCTACACCTTCCCTTGCCTCTTCCATGTCGGCGACAACTGGGCACTCATATCGGAGACCGGCGTGACCGGCAAGTATGTAGGTTCACACCTCAGCGAGGAGCAGGCTGGCGGCCTCTACACCATCGCCTTTCCTGACGAGAGGGAAATCAGCGGCTGGGGCACTTCCAGTGTCGCAATCGCCCTCCCTGGCTACACTCCATACAGGACCATCACAGTCGGTGACAACCTTGCACCAATAGTCGAGACCACCATTCCTTACGACGTAGTCGAGCCTCTCTACCAGCCATCGCAGAAATATGCGTACGGAAAGTCAACCTGGAGCTGGATCATGTGGGGTGACGGCGCTACCGTATACGAGGATCAGGTGAGGTATATCGACCTTGCTCACGAGATGGGTTACAAGTACTGCCTCGTCGACGCTCTCTGGGACACCCAGATCGGCAGAGACAGGATGGAGGAGCTTTCGAAGTATGCCCAGTCCAAGGGTGTTGAGCTCTTCTTGTGGTACAACTCCAACGGCGCATGGAACGACGCTCCTCAGGGTCCTAGAGGTTGCATGTCAACCAGCATCGAGAGGAACGCAGAGATGAAGTGGCTCAAGAAGATCGGCGTCAAGGGCCTCAAGATCGACTTCTTCGGCAGCGACAAGCAGAGCATGATCCAGACCTATGAGGACATCCTCAGCGACGCGAACGAGTATGGTCTCATGATTATCTTCCATGGCTGTACCCTCCCTCGCGGATGGGAGAGGATGTATCCTAACTTCGTAGGTGCAGAGGCAGTACTTGCATCTGAGAACCTCATGTTCTCCCAGGATTTCAACGACATCGAGGCAGTAAACGCTTCCACCCATCCTTTCATGAGGAACGCAGTCGCTGCGATGGAGTACGGCGGATCACCGCTCAACAAGCATTGGAACAGGGACAACCAGCACGGAAACACCCGCAGGACCACCGACGCATTCGAGCTCGCAACCGCAGTGCTCTTCCAGAACCCTATCCAGAACTTCGCAATCGCTCCTAACAACCTCGAGGATGCTCCTGCAGCCGAGCTCGACTATATGAGGGCTGTTCCTACCGAGTGGGATGACGTCAAGTTCGTGGACGGCTATCCTGGCAAGTACGCAATCGTGGCTAGAAAGAGCGGCGACAAGTGGTATATCGCAGGCGTGAACGGTCAGAAGACCACTCTCAAGTATGCTCTCGACCTCAAGGCATTCGGTCTTAGCTTCGACAAGAAGGGAACAGCTTCTTCCGAGTACACTTTCTGGTCAGACAATGCCGCTCGCGAGACCGTGAAGGCAGAGTCACCAAAGGCAAAGAACGGCATCCTCAACATCGAGGTACAGCCTGACGGAGGCTTCGTAGTGATTCTCTAAGGGGTTTTCCGCAAATTCCTAACAAGTTGACTCTCAGCTATATGCTATACGGACGGCTCCCTTTTTCGAGGGAGCCGTCCGTATAACATAGCATTGGTATTCAGGCAGTTAAGACAGCGATAGCTATTCGACGATCACGCGGTCGTAGATACAGAACTCGGAAAGCTTGGTTCCTGCAAGGTAACGGTCACCATTGAAAGGAGCCTTGCCTATCCAGTTGAAGCTAGGAGCCTCGCCGGAGAAGGTCTCTGCGATCGTGAACATCTCATCGTTCTCCGCTACGAGTGTGCCGTTTGAGTAGAGCTTACCGACGCGACCGTCCTGGGTATAGATGAGTTCGATCCACTCACCCTTCTCAGAAGGCTTGCCCACTTCCATGAAGGTCTCGTTCGAATAGCCTCCGACAGAATTCTCCGCACGAACGGCGTTGAGCCTGCAGGCATGGTAGCGTCCTTCCTCGCTCTGGTTGAACTCGAGGGTCGAAAATGCCCAGAGGAAATATCCGTAGCCCCTGAGGGAAGCCTCCTCGGAGATGCAGTACCTTGCCTTGATAGAGAAGGTCTCGAGTCCGGCAAGGACTGCACCTATCTCCTGTCCCATATCGATGTAGCCATCTTCATTTCCAAGGTCCACTACGTACTCGTCACCAATTTTCGAGATCTGGGCAGAGCCGCGGAGCTGCGCGTCGCTACCGACAGTGGCCGTCAAGACGCTTCCTTCCGAGTGCTGGAAGTCATACTGGAGCACGATTCCGTCGTTCGCGCATCCGACAAATGCCACAAGGGCAAGGAGAAAAGCAAGTCTCTTCATAGTCTATATTCAATCTTTGCGTCAAATATAGACAGAATTCCTCTAAAGAGCTGCAAATGCCTGCTTAAGATCAGCAATGATATCGTCGATGTGCTCGATTCCGATGGACAGGCGCACAGTGGTAGGGGTGATGTGCTGCTGCTCGAGCTCCTCCGGGGTCATCTGCGAATGGGTGGTGGTGTATGGATGGATCACGAGGCTCTTCACGTCAGCGACGTTCGCAAGGAGAGAGAATATCTTTAGCGAATCGATGAACTTCCATGCGTCTTCCTGGGTTCCTGCAATTTCGAAGGTGAAGATGGAGCCGCCGCCCTGTGGGAAGTACTTGTTGTAGAGGTCATGGTCTGGATGGTCATCAAGAGAAGGATGGTTTACCTTAGCCACCTTCGGCTCGGATGCAAGATAATCAACGACCTTGAGGGCATTCTCCACATGACGCTCAATCCTCAGAGGGAGGGACTCGACGCCCTGGAGGAGTATCCATGCATTGAATGGAGAGATGGTCGCTCCTGTGTCACGAAGGATGACGGCACGGATGCGGGTCACGAATGCCGCAGCACCGGCAACATCTGCGAAAACGGCACCGTGGTAGCTTGGATCCGGCTTCGCGAGGGTCGGGTATTTGTCCGCATTGGCCTTCCAGTCGAACTTTCCACCGTCCACGATGACACCACCGAGGCTGCTGCCATGACCGCCGATGAACTTGGTTGCAGAATGTACGACGACGTCAGCACCATGCTCGAGCGGGCGGAAAAGAAGCGGGGTCGCAAAGGTATTGTCGACGACCAGAATGATTCCGTGACGATGGACCACCTCTGCGATCGAGTCGATGTCGGTGATGTCCGAATTAGGATTGCCGAAGGTCTCGACATAGACAGCCTTGGTGTTCGGACGGATTGCGGCTTCAAGTGCTGCAAGGTCATTGACATGGACAATGGTGTTCTCGACGCCCTGTGTGGAGAGGGTATGGGTGATGAGGTTGAATGAACCGCCGTAGAGATTGTCGGCAGCAATCACATGGTCACCAGCCTGGAGTACGTTCTGGAGCGCATAGGTGACAGCGGCGGCACCTGACGCAACTGCGAGTGCTGCTACTCCCCCTTCGAGGGCTGCAATCCTCTCCTCGAACACGCTCTGAGTCGGATTGGTTAGACGTCCATAGATATTGCCCGCGTCGCGAAGACCGAAGCGGTCAGCTGCATGCTGGCTGTCGTGAAACACATAGGAGCTTGTCTGGTAGATAGGAACAGCGCGTGAATCGGTAGTGGGATCGGCATTCTCCTGGCCCGCGTGGAGGGCGATGGTTGCGAGATGATAATTCTGGCTCATGGTATCAATTTTTATTATTATTCCTTGTTTTGTTCTACGCAAAGGTAGACTAAGTAGAAATATCAAACAAACATTATGAATAATTAAGAAAATATTTCTATATTGCAAAAAGTTTTAGAAAAAGTACGTTTGAAGCGCAGGGTTTCAGCGCCTTTGGAAGAATATTATTCGCCACAGTTTTAGGACATGACAGAAATCAAGCTTGACAGCACGGATCTCCAGATATTGCGATTCATGCAGGAAAACGCGAGACTCACGACCAAGGAGCTCGCAGCGAAGGTCAATCTCAGCACTACCCCGGTCTTCGAAAGACTGAAGAGGCTGGAAAGAGAAGGCTATATAAAGAAATACGTCGCAGTCCTGGACGCCGAAAAATTGAACCAGGGCTTCGTGGTATTCTGCAGCGTCAAGCTGAGGCAGATGAACCGCGACATAGCGCTCGACTTCGTTGACAAGATCAAAGGAATAGCTGAGGTAACGGAATGTTACAACATATCCGGTGAGTTCGATTATCTGCTGAAAATCCACTCACCGGACATGAAATACTATAATGAATTTCTTATAAATGTACTCGGCACGATAGACTCACTGGGAAGCGTCCAGTCATGCTTCGTGATGAACGAGGTCAAGCAGTCGCTCGGCCTGTCATTCTGATACTGCGCCGGTATCGTCAATCAGGTTGCCCTTTTCGATCTCGGGCTTGATGAAGTTCTCGAAGGCATAGTCCCAGAGCTGCTCTGAGCCCTCTGCCGAATGTTCATTCCTCTTGAGGACTTCTGAAAGGCGACGCCCTCCCTCTCTCCATGCGCGTCCATTGCTGGCGTGCTGAAGCATCAGCGGCTGGAAATTGTCCAACGCGTGCGCGAACTTCGATTCCGGACTCTCCCACTCCTCGAACTCATCCCACAAGCCGCGGAATCGCTTCGCAAGATCCTCAGGGAGCTGTGAGAAAAGCTTGTCAGCAGCTGCGAGTTCCCTCTGACGCTGGTCCTTCTTCGCCTCCTCGTCGTATGCGAATGTATCTCCGGCATAGACCTCGACGAGGTCATGGATGAGCAATATGCTCACGACCTTCAGGACATCGATGTCCTCATTCGAGTACTCGGACAGCAGGAGGGCCATCACGGCCATGTGCCAAGCGTGCTCGGCATCGTTCTCGAGCCTCTCACCGTCGGTGAGGAAGGTCCTTCGCTGCACGAATTTCTCGCGGTCAATGAGCTTGCAGAACTCTGCTATCTGTCCAAGTCTCTCGTCCATGGGTGGGAACTATTTGATGATGTCGGAAATAGGCTTGCAAGAGTTCTGGAAGAAATAGTAGCGATATCTGTCGACTACGCCGAACGCGCCTTCAGCATCGTCCGCAACGGTAATCGTCCAGATGTCACCGGTCCTGTTAGCGCCGTCTCCCTTATCCACCAGATACCAGATGTCAGTCATGTTCTTATTGCCATTCTTGACAAGTATAGAGATGAGTTCGGCATCCGAGTAGTCGTCAGGGTCGCTCTTGGTAATCGCAGCATAAGTGTTCGCAGGAGTACCGTAGTCAACTACGACTTCCATATGTACATAGTACTTGCCTGCATACTTTGCGTATTTTGTAGGATCAGCCTCATAGAGAGCATCACCATCGTAATATGCGACCACGTCCTGATATACGACAACGTCGGAAACCTTAGCCTCTTCAGTGGTGAAGACCTCGCTGACATAAGCCTCGGAAACTGCTTTACCCTGACGGTCCACGCATACGGCGAATACCACATAGTCAGTACCGGAAGCGAGTGAGCTGTAATCGTAGCCCTGTACTCCTCTGACGCCGGTTCCTGCTACGACATCTTCGACGGTTTTCCAGAATGAGCCGTCAATCTGGTTGCTGAGCCACTTCTCGAGGAATTCGCCCTCGACCTTGCCGTAGCCATCGTAAACGCTCTTGCGGACGACATCCCATACATAGAGCACGGTATTGTCGCTCGGGGTCACAGTGACAGAAGCACCGTTCTTGGTGACATCGGTAACTTCTGAGGTAAAGCTCACCTCGGTAGGATCATTCTGCTCAGAAGTGGTGAAGTTGAAGGTATAGAGCGCGGTAGACGGCTTGTTGCTCTCCACTCCGTACACATAGAGGCTATACTCAGTCGATGGCTCGAGAGCACCCGTATCCTCGTTGGTGACTGTCTTGTTGCCCTTCTCGGTCATTCCCATAGAGATGATGCTCTTGTAGAATTCGTGTATCTGAGCGAGCTTGCTCTCATCATCGCCGCTGAGGCGGTCTGATGGAAGGACTGTGAAGAAGTAGTCCTTGCTGCGGTTTGCAGGACGGATGAGGATCTCAAGGTTCATGAAATCGTTGCTCTTCACCTCTGCCGCAAACTCAGGAAGAGGATCCTGCGACTTGAGGGTGTAGCGAGAGGTGGTGTTGAACTGGAGCACATGACCGTTCTCGAGCTGGACCTGGCCATCGAGCTTGCCTGTTGCCACCCTGACGCTACCTGACTTGACATTCACGTTCTGACCCATCACCGCAATATGCGCAACTCCTTCGTCAGCAGTCATGACCTTATGAGTTCCTTCGAACTCGTACGATCCGTCTACGACTCTGAACTCCTGTATGTTGATGTCTTCAGAATAAAGAGTGAAGCCGAGCTGGTCGTATTTCGCTTCCTCGGAAGCACCCTTGACAACCACGTTGAACTTCGCGACCTCGTTCTCCGAACCTACATAAACGATCTCTGCGTTCTTGAATTCAGTGGCGAACTCGGTGATCACCGGTTCCTTTTCCTGGCAGGAAGCAAATATTCCTGCGGCTGCCGAAAGGACAGCAAAAAACTTGAAAATACTTTTCATGATATATGTCTTGATAAATTAGCGAAACGGGACGCAAAAATACTCCTTTTTAGCTAAATTTGCCATAAAAGGACATAATCTATGAAAGTAATCGTAATCACAGGAGCGAGCAGCGGAATGGGCCACGTGGCCGCAAAGATGCTTGCTGAGCGCGGACACAAGGTCTATGCAGCCGCGCGCAGAGTCGAAAGGATGGAATCCCTCAAGCAGTACGGAATCGTGCCACTGAGCGTCGACGTGACGTCGGATGAGTCTGCGGAGCAGGCAATCGCTGCCGTCATCGCTGCAGAAGGTAGGATTGATGTGCTCATCAACAATGCCGGTTACGGTTCTTTCGGTCCCATGGAGAGCGTTCCTATGGAAGAGGCCCACAGGCAGCTCGAGGTGAACGTGGTCGGAGTGGCCAGGATGACCAAGCTCGTACTTCCATACATGAGGGCACAGAAATCAGGAAGGATAGTCAACATCGCTTCCGTGGCAGGCAGGACTCCTATCTACTTCGGAGGGTGGTACAATGCCAGCAAGTATGCACTCGAAGCCATCAGCGACGCGACCAGGATGGAGACCTCAAGGTTCGGGATCGACGTCAGCATCATCGAGCCGGGTGCTGTATTCAGCGACTGGGGCGTGATTGCGGCAGAAAACCTCAAGAAGACCTCCGAGGGCAGCGCATACCAGAAGTTCACCGACAAGATGGCGAACGTCTTCGGCTTCCTCTATGTGAAGAATCCGTTCGGAATGATGACCACCTGCGAGAAGGCGGCGAAGATGATCTGCAAGGCATCCCTCGCGAAAAGGCCAAGGGCAAGATACACCTTCGGTCTTGGCAGCGGCAGTCTGCTCCTTCTGCACTCGATACTCCCCGCACGCTGGTTCGACAAGATCCAGATCTCGGTTTTCGAGAACGACACCATCAACAAGATGATCAGCAAATCCAAGTAAAACACACTTTTTTGCTACCTTTGCGGCTCTATGGCAGACATCAGGAAAGACATGGAGCAAAGGGATGCGATAGACTTTGCCAAGGAGGATGTCGGACAGCTTTTCAGGAAGATGTTCGTGCCCACCCTCCTCGGCATGGTGTCCATGGTCGCCCTCAACCTCGCTGACGGTGCGTTCGTGGGCCATGGAGCCGGAACCGAAGCCCTTGCGGCGATAAACATAGCCGCACCTATCTTCAACCTGATGATCGGAGTCGGCATCATGTTCGGAATCGGCCCCTCCGTCATCTCCAGCATCCACCTTTCCAAGGGCAACGTCAAGGCCGCGAGGATCAACACCACCCAGGCGATGATAGGAAGCCTGGCGATCACCGCGACCATCGGTGCGCTCATACTCGCCAACCTCCCGGCGACCTGCAGGCTCTTCGGCAGCAACGAGGCACTTATTCCGCTCGCATCCAGCTACCTCAAGTGGGTCGCGCTCTCCCTGCCATTCTGCATTCTCGGAAACGTCGGTTCATTCATCATACGCCTCGACGGCAGTCCTAAGTACGCGATGTCCTGCACGCTCTTCGCGTCCCTGATGAACATATTCCTCGACTGGCTCTTCATCTTCCCGCTCGGAATGGGCCTGGAAGGCGCAGCTATCGCCACATCGATCAGCTTCACCCTATCGGCGCTGGCAGTGCTCTTCTACCTTATCTTCCTCTCGAGGACCCTCCATCTCTACAGGCTCAGGCTCACGGTCAAGAGTCTGATGCTCACCCTTCGAAATCTCGGGTACCAGATAAAGGCCGGAATATCCGCAATGCTCGGAGAGATTGCAATCTCGATGACCATGATAGTAGGTAACTTCGTGTTCATACGCCACCTCGGCGAGGACGGAGTCGCAGCGTACGGAGTGGTATGCTACTGCATGCCGGTCATCTTCATGCTGGCGAACGCGATAGTCCAGTCTATCCAGCCCATCATCAGCTTCGCGCATGGAGCCAGCGACAGCAAGAGGCTCGCAAAAGCGCGCAGGATAGCTCTTCGCAGCGGCATGCTCGCCGGTCTGTTCTCCACCCTCCTTCTCACCGTCGGAGCACGCTGGGTCACGATGATCTTCATCGAGGAGGGTGAGCACGCATTCGACCTCTGCGTCGAAGGAATGCCATACTTCGGAATCGCCGGCCTGGTAATTTCGCTGAACCTCGTCATCGTCGGATATCTCCAGAGCGTCGAGAAATCAATGTTCGCGACCATCTACACCCTACTCAGGGGCTTCGTGCTGATGATTCCGGCCTTCCTGCTGATGCCAATCGCCTTCGGCGTTCCCGGTATCTGGCTCGCAATTCCGGCCGCAGAGACCCTCACGCTCGCCATCATGTCATCAATCCTTGCCGCGCAGGTGTACAGAGTTGGAAAAGAATAGCTAACTTTGGGCAGACACTACCGAATAACACTTATCCACAATATGAAATCGAACAGAATAATCGCGACCATGCTCGCGATCGTCACCAGCGCTGCCGTATTCGCGCAGCCTAACCGTCAGAATTATATGCTAGAGCAGGACTGGGCCGGCTTCGACAAGTATGCCGAGGCAAACGCAGCCGTGAAGCAGTCCCCTCTCGTGGTGTTCATGGGAGATTCCATCACCGAGTATTGGGTCGATCAGGATCCTGACTTCTTCACCGTCAACAACTACATCGGACGCGGAATCAGCGGACAGACCTCATCCAAGATGCTCGCACGCTTCTATCGCGACGTGATCGAGCTCGGTCCGAAGGTGGTGGTCATCAGCTGCGGTACCAACGACGTGGCGAAGAACAACGGCAGGATCACCCTCGACAATGTCGTGACCCAGATCCAGTCCATGGTGGACCTTGCCCGTCAGAACGACATCATCCCTGTAGTGGTATCCGTTCCTCCATGCGATTTCTTTTTCTGGCGCCGTGAGGTCGAGCATCCTGCCGGGACCATCATCGAGCTCAACCGCAAGATCAAGGAATACACCGACAAGGAGGGCATCATCTACGTTGATTACCACTCTGCGATGGCTGCGGAGGACGGTTCCATGAATCCGGAATATTCCAAGGACGGATGCCACCCTGTGATCGAAGGCTACAAGGTAATGGAGAAGATCGTGGTTCCTGCAATCAACCGCGCCCTCGCCAGCAAGTATGCGAAGGTATGGCTCGGCGAGTGTACCCATGGAAAGGTGAACATCGTCAGCGCAAGCACTCCTGACGGCCCCGTGGCTCTCACCGATGCGGACCTCGCGAAGGGCGTGTACCTTCCTAAGGGCAGCACCCTCAAGCTCAAGGCCACCCCGGACAATGGCTATGCGTTCGAGTGCGGCTATGACGCGATGGGCGGACAGTTCGGCTTCTTCGACGAGTTCTTCACTCCTGAGTTCGAGGTCGTCCTCAACGGCGACTGCTCGGTAGGTGCATCCTTCGTGGAGCCTTCATTCCTCGCCGGAATGAGCTGCAAGCAGGATATCGTATATGCTCAGCCAGGCGTGAAGCCTCTCAAATACGACGTATACATCCCTGACGGAGCCAAGAATCTTCCAGGCATCGTCATCATACACGGAGGTGCATGGAGGATGAACTGCGAGGACGTGATGTCAGGTATGGCAAGGGAGCTCGCAAGGGACGGCAAGTACGTAGTGTTCAGCATCGACTACCGATGGGTGGGCAACGCTGACGGCGACAAGGTACCTAATACCATGGACCAGCTCATCGAGGACTGCTACGGTGCCATTCTCCATATCCAGGAGCATGCAGCCGAGTACGGTCTCGACCCTAAGAATCTCGCAGTGACCGGTGACAGCGCCGGCGGACATCTCTGCACATGCGTCGCCAACATGATTGAAAGGGTCGGCGACGGCGGCTTCGGAAAGACTCCTGGCGTGTACGAGTACCGTCCTACCTACATTCCTGCAGGAATGAGCATGAAGCAGGTCCGCAAGAACCTCCTCGCTGTGAAGGCAGTCGCTCCTAACTATGGAATCTTCGACGTGGACAATATCAGGCGCTTCGTCCGCAACCTTCCTGAGGACGGTCAGAAGGCAGTTGCCCCTATCACCAACATCCCATCAGCCAAGGCACGCCTCATCCCTACCTGGATCAACCGCGGCACCAACGACCCTCTCATCAGCGAGGAGTCTACCGTCGCTTACTACGACGCCCTCAAGGCCGCCGGCCAGCCAGTAGAGTACGTCAAGGTCCCTGGCGCAGTGCACGCTTACTACGACTGGAAGCCAGACAGCCCTACCAAGGAGACCTTCTGGCAGTTCGGCAAGCCTTACGCCCACGAGATGGAGAAGTTCTTCGACACCATCTTCTACGCAAAGAGGAAATAGCTCCCGCCACCGGGTGCGGTCAGATGTTGATGGTCATGAGCTCGTTAATGTCGGTGAGGTAGTTCGGGGTACGGTGGTCGCTCTTGACCTTCCACTTCTCGTCCTTGCCGCCCTCGACGGCGAGCCTGATGGTCTTCACCCCATAGCGATGGTTGAGCATGTCCATCGCGCGTGACAGGTCGGCCCGCTCGGCGCGCTGAGGTACCGGATCGAACAGGACCTGCCGCACCGCACCGCACTTTATGTCCCCGAGTATGACACCGGCCTTCTTGTACAGGAGTCCAGGCCTATAGATGCTGTCCACCAGCTTCATCGCAGCCGCGGTGATTTCCACGGTGTCGGAAGATGCAATGGGCAGTTTCATCGTGCGGATTCCCGAATACTGCTCCAGGTCGTCACGGAATCGGTTGCTGGTCGCGAACACCGTGACAGACGCTGCGGATGACAGCTGGCCGCGGAGGGTGTTCGCGCAGCTGCCGGCAAAGCTTGCGATCGCCGCCTTGAGCTGCTCCTTGTCGCTGATCATCTCGCCGAAGCTCCTGCTGGTGGTGATGCTCTGACGTCGGATGATCTCGGCCGTGTCTATGCATGGATGGCCGTTCAGCACCATCCAGGTCTGCACTCCCGGCTTGGTGAGATGCTTATGTACCCATTCTCCGGGCATGTCTGCGAACTGTAGCGTGCCGGTGATCCCGAGTGCATTGAGTTTCTCCAGGGTGTGCCGGCCTATGCCCCAGACATCCTTCAGCTCGAACAGCGAAAGCGCCTTCCTGCGCTTCTCCTCGCTGTCTATCATGCAAACGGATCTGTAACCCTTGTAGTTCTTCGCGAACTTGCTTGCAACCTTCGCGAGCGTCTTGGTGCGCGCTATGCCGACGCTCACGGGGATGTCGGTCCACAGTTTTATGCGCTGTACCATCTCGCGCATGTATTCCTCCAGGTCATAGTACTTCTCATATCCATCCAGATAGAGGAACTGCTCGTCGATGCTGTACGCCTCGGAACGTGCCACGCTGCGGCGCATGATGCTCTGCACCCTCTTGGACATTGCGGCATAGAGCATGATGTTGCCCGAGAATACGGCGACATGGTTGCGTTCGATTATGTCCTTGACCTCGAAATAGGGCGCACCACGTCTTATCCCGAGTGCCTTGGCTTCGCGGGTCAGTGCGACTATGTTTCCGTCATTGGAACTGAGAACGCATACGGGCTTGCCCTGGAGGCCGGGATGGAAGACCTTCTCCACCGATGCGAAGAAGGTATTGCAATCGGCTAGAGCTATCACTTCTGTTCCCTCGCTTTGTGGATGATGTAGGTTACCGTTCCCCAGATGCTGAATTCGTCCTCCCGGGTGATCTCCCTGCGGCTGAATTCGGGATTCGCAGGCACGAGCCAGGCCTTTCCGCCTTCACGGACGAAGTGCTTGAGCGTGTATTCTCCATTGATCTCGCACACCGCGATCTCCCTTGCCGAAGGGTCGCGCCGGCTCTTGTCGACGATGACTATGTCACCGCTGAGTATGCCGGCGTCTATCATGGAATTGCCCTGTACGCGTATGAGGTAGGAGGCTTCCGGATGGGGGCAGAGCATGGACAGTATCTCTATGTCCTGGGCACGCTCATCGTTGTCCAGCGGAATAGGGAATCCTGCCACGACGCGGGTCTGGTCAAAGAACGGAAGATGTAGCGGGCTGACTCTGGTCGCCGGCATGGCCTCACCAAAGATCTCTAATCCGCTAGTTTCCATGCCAACGGCCTCCATGCGGTGCTCATTGCCGAGGGCTTCCATGAGGCTGCTGCGGATGAACTCGGTCTTGTTCTCCTTCGCATCCAGCTGATCCGCCAGCGGGCCCGGGCAGCGGAAGGAATACAGTCTGCTGTCTCCCTTAGGCCTTCCCGCACCGCTCCTGCGACCGCCGTGTGTCTTCTTCTCTTCCATTTCCTTGCTCTGTCGATACTGCAAATATAGCGATATTCTTGAAATATGTATTACAGAAATCAAGAAATTAAAAACTCACGAGAATTTGCGGCAGTTTGCCTCGTTTTGGGTAAATTTGCAGCAGATAAGATATCTTGACCATGGACAATTACAAGAAGATAGTCGTAGGAGAGCCGTCCTCGATGCCGTACAGGGTCACGTTCGCTGACATGGATGCGGAATACAGGCTCTCATTGGAATCCATTCTGGGCTATTTCCAGGATACCGCAGCCTCATACCTTGCACTCCATCATGTCGCGGCCTTCGACCTCCAGGCCGAGGGAAACACATGGGTAATAACCGACTACAACGTAGAAATCTGCGGAAATCTTCCGATGTGGCGCGATGAGGTGACCACGGAGATCTGCCCGTCCGAGGTGTCCGGAGTGAAGATCTATTTCGACTTCCGAGTCATAGGAAAGGACGGCGGAGTCGCTGCGAAAGGCACATGCTGCTGGAGCGCGATCAACGTCGCGAGCGCCCGCCCGGTGGCCCTGCCCAACCTGATGGCCATCGAAGGATCCACCACCGTCAAGCATGACCGCGTGCTCTATCCGGCCGTGGAACTCGCCGCTTCCGAATACTCGCGCCTCACCAATCGTTCGGACATAGACTTCAACGACCATGTGAACAACATCAGCTACGTCAAGATCGCTCTCTCAGGAATGCCTGCGGAGCTCATGCAGAACACCGTTCTGAAGAAACTGTCGATCAAGTTCATCAGGCAGAGCTTTCTCGGCGAGGAACTCGTCTGCCGATATTCTGCCCCAGGCGGTCTCAGCACCAACTGTTCCATCGTGAACGAAAGCGGTCAGGAAGTCTGCCGCCTCACAATCACTATGACCCCCAAGCCCGAAAGGCCCGGCATACGCGAACTTATCGTCAGGTAGTCGCCAAATACGTTGGTGCTCCCAGCCCGGCGGGAGCGGTAAAGTCCCAAGTGGGCACAAAAAAAGGATGCGCGCCGGCTAATGGCCATTTCTGGCTCTTCCCGCCGGACCCATCGCGACTGCCGGCAAGCCGACATCGGTCAGGGTGCTGCCTTCGAGAGGCAGCCGTACATCCTTTCTGCTATTGGAGAATAAACTCTGCTGGAGAATCCTCGCTGATACTCAAGGAGAGTCTCCTGCTACTACTTGAAGAGAAGCTGAGCGAACTGGTAGAGGCAACGACGCCAGGTAAGCCACT
>NZ_JBAEER010000180.1:0-7013 GCF_056207615.1 Candidatus Cryptobacteroides sp.
ACCGTATGCTTATCCTCCCATATGCCTCGCCCGGCGTAAAAAAATTGTGTTATAACTGATTATTTTTCGAAAATGCTCGGAGATTCATCGTTCCAGTTGCACTCAATGATTAGCTATGACGTCCATGCGGAGGCGCTTACGTTTATTTTTTTGAGTTCGCGGACGCATTTGTACTGTTTTGGCGTGTTTTGGTGCTGCGTGTATCACAAACAATTGGTGCTCGATTACTGCATTTCATTGGGCTTTTTAAGGCAAATTACCCTGATGCTATCCTGAAAAATGCAAAATCCTCCTGAAATATCGATTCGCGCTCAAGGATATAAGCAAAAGAAACTCAATTTTGTTAGTGCGGTGTGATTTTTGATTATTTTTGCAAAAAAAGGTATTATGACTCAGATAGTATTGAACATAGAGAATAAGTCGGTTGCAACGAGTTTGAAAAAAATCCTTGCTACCATGGATGGCGTTACTATCGCATCGACCAGAAGCCTCTCGGCATATGAGAAATCTAAGCTTGAAGCAAAATCAGGTGAGGTCAACCATTATTCATCCGTGGATGAACTCTTTGCAAAGGTCGGCCTTTAATGTATAGTCTCAGCACCACCAAACAGTTTGAGAAGGATCTCAAACTATGCATAAAACGAGGTTTTCCAATGGAAGAACTCAGAAGTGTTATTTCGTTATTAGTTCTGGATGGGAAATTGCCTACGAAGTATAAGCCTCATAAATTGTCGGGTAATCGTGCAGGCGAATGGGAATGTCATATCAAACCTGATTGGCTGCTGGTTTGGGAGCAGAATGACAAAGAACTAACTCTGCTAATGCTTAACACTGGTACTCATTCAGATCTTTTCAAGAAGAAATAGTTTCTAAATGACATCTGTTGACAGGAGAAAATTTTTATTGGTTCGCGCTGTGGTTAAGGAATAAGCGATGAATACGATCAGATGGTTTTATTAATGCGCACTGAGAGGTGCGCATTTTTTTAATACACAGGACTTCCACAAGGATTAGTAGGCATAGTGCTTTTGTAAGTCTCACTGTATCAACGGTTGCTCATGGCACGAGCGACAAAAAATGCGTTGTTTTTGTCGCTCGCGGCGGGTATTTCGAGGTTTTGAGCTGTTTTGGTGGCGCGAACTCCAAAAATCGGCGGTTTTTTGCGCTCGTGGCAAACTATTCTAGGTTTTATGCTGTTTCCCTGCTGCGAACTCAACTTTTTCGCTGATTTTTTGAGTTCGCGGACGCATTTGTACTTTTTTGGCGTGTTTTGGTGCTGTGAACTCAACTTTTCGTCTGTTTTTTTGAGTTCGCGGCCTGGGGTAACCTGGATCAGAAAAGTGAACAATTAATCTAGCGATACTTTGACAAAAGTTGTCAAATCGCAACAGTACTTTCGCAAATGTAATAGGGGGGAAGAAGAAAATTTGAGAATTGTAGACAATATTTCGAGTTCTCGTTCGTTATCTATTCAGAACCCTTTAACAAAGAGATTATGGAAAGAAAAAAGAAATCGACTATGGAAAAGATCGGAGTAGTCGTCGTATATCTGATTGGATTTGCGTTTGTGTCTACAGTTATATGGCTGGTTTGGAACTGGGTGGTTCCAGGAGTGACAGGCTGGGGACGTATCAGCTGGCTCCAGGCCTTTGGAATCAAAGTACTTGCGGATATTATTGCTTCGAAGGTTTCTGGAGACTTTGAACTCGATGATGATGAAGATTACGAAAAGCCATTCTCGGTGTCACTGAATATTAGGCAGGATGAGCTCTGATGAATAGGATCGATCGTCATAAACGTCTGGAACTATGTCTTAGCGTGCATGGGAGAAAGCTATTCTCTTATGTCGCTAAGCGTATGCCCACGGCAGACGCCGAAGACATCGTTCAGGAAGTCTGCCTGAAGTTCCTCACGAATGAGAAAACTGCCCCTCAGAATATTCCAGCATGGATTTTCAAGGCAGCTAAGAACCTTATCATCGACCGTAGCCGCAAGAAGAGGGAAGAACTCCTGGAAGACCGAAGTATCCCTTACGACGCACTTGACGAGAAGGCAGACATCCTCAAGAAACTGAACATAAAGGAACTTCGCGAAAGGATAAGACAGGCGATAGCCTCACTCCCGGAAGATCAGAAGTTCGTGTTCATCGAAACCGAGATTAATGGCAAAAGCATCAAGGAGATCGCCCAGGAGACCGGCATCAATCCCAACACCTTGTTGTCCAGAAAGCATAAGGCAGTGCTTACGCTGAGGGAGAAATTGGCTTAAATTATATCATCATTTATGAACAGTACCCTGGAATTCTGCATAGATGTTCTGACCTCTGACAAAAAGATCTGCGGAATCCGGGTCTGAATATGAAAGAGAGATTCTATATTTCTGGATACCATCATGGACAGAGAAGTACACGGTATGGACTCCTTTCCTGTCTTTGGTCGTAACGGAGACAGGCTCATCCTTGAATACAAGTCCATAGGATACGCTAGAGTCCAGCAGGTGGTATTCTTCCGAACAGAACAGCGGGATGTAAGCGTCAAGCTTTCCGTCGTTGATGCTGATGGAATATCCGTCAGGCATCTGAACCAGCATTCCATCATTGAACATCCTCTCGACGTTAAATACAAATTCATCAGAAGCATTCGACGATGTCTTCTTTGGCGCTGATTGGGCATACGCACTGGTGAGGGAAGTCAAAAGCAATGCGCAGATAACGCAAATTGTCATCGAAGTTCTTTTCATGGTAAGATTGTTTTTGAGAGCGTGAATTATATTTTGAAGTGCGACGCACTTCAAAATTAAACATTAGTTTACAATGTTCAATAGAAGTCAGGTAAACGAGCGACAAAAATCGCTTTGTTTTTGTCGCTCGCGGCGGAGGGGAGCGGAGGGGGAATGTTATCTTTTGTCGGTGGCATTCTGTTGGCCCGGGCTACCGGAAAAAATCATCTTTTTTATATGTGTGTCAAGAGTTGTCAAAAAGGTGAGGTAGATTTGTCTTGTGTTTCGGTGGGAGATATGAGGTGGGAGATATGAGATGAGAGACATAAGGTGAGAGACATAAGGCAAGAACTCGTAAAGCATCGCGAGCCCTCCAGGAGAGGGGCCAACCGAGCAGAGAAGCCACGGTGGCAAAATGATGCGGATTATATAACGATCAAAAAACATCAGTCATGAAGACTTTCATTCTCAAGTGGAGACCTAGAATCTCCAACTACAAGTTCAGCGATTTCAGCTACAACCTTCAGAACATCGACTATCTTGAATTCAATTGGCAAGTGGACGAATACGAGAAGGCGAAAGCCGGCGACCGATTCTATATGCTTGTCACTGGTACGAAAAGGGAAGGTGTCGTGATGAAAGGTTACTTCATCTCGGATCCTTATGAGGATGCCGATTGGGCAGGCGGAGATCGTGCCGTCCACTATATGAGGATGGACGTACAGGTAATGATCGATCCCCGTAGATGCCCGATTTTGTTGACATCAGAACTGTCGGACGCTATGCCGGAGTTCGACTGGAATCATTGTCGTTGCGGAAGTGAACTGCCGGAGGAATACATAGATGTCATGGAGTCTATGTGGGATGAGTATTTCGAAAACAATGAGGACATCTTTGACTGGAAGATCGCAAATCACAGATTTATTCCTTTTACAATCGATGATGCTTGGCTGATCGCTAATGATGTTCATGAGGACCAGGTGGACATGTATGGGAACTCTGTCTTCGAACATGTGTATAAAACCGGCTTCAGGGGAAACAATAGGGAAGAGAAGATATGCGGATTCCTGCACGAATTCCTTGACTGTGACGGCTACTCAGTCGAAGATCTGATTGAAGCGCATTGTCCGGAACGCATCATAAAGACGTTAGAACTCTTGAAGTATGATAAGGACATGCCGTATATGGACTACATAAGGAAAATATGCGAGTCCGGAAACAAGACTGCCATAGCAGTGAAATGCAATGACCTTGATGAAACCCTCTCGTTAGACAAGGCTGCGGGAAATCTCGAGCAGATGCGGATGCATGCAGAAGCTATTCGGATGTTAGTTCCCTATAAATTGTCCTTGATGCCTGCCCGATCTAGTAGGCGCTAGGAGCAGTAAAGATTTACGACTCTGAGTCCTCCTCGCGCTTGTCCATGTAGTCCTCGGGAAGGTAATCGTCATTCGCGGCATCCACGATTTCGTCCCATTCATAACCTTGATCGAATGCGTCGAAATCCTTGTCCTGAGCGTAATACTGTTCCATGTCCTCCATCCTCGCGCGGATAGCGTCATTGGTGTCAAACATTCTCCTGTGGGTATAGTGCGCACCGGTGGTGCTTCTCGAGCGTCCCGATCCGGACGACCTAGAAACACCGAGGCCATGAGATGACCTGCTCGAAGAGCCGCCCATCACCGAATCATATTTCTTCTGCCATGGATCCTTGGGAAGATTCCTGCCTCCGCTCTTCGGAGGGAAAGACCGATTCCTGCCGATGAACGGATTTCTCGGTCCCGTACGTCTCTTGCTCCATGGATCCTGGTGCCCTCTGATAGGCTTTGAGACGAATGGATTGTATCCATCCGTCCTGAAGAGCCCCTTGAAGTGACGACCTCCTCTTCCTGTCCCTCCGAAGAAGACCAGACCAAAGAATGCTAATATGCTCGACAATATACCCATCTTATTCTGCCGTCTTTATTTCAGTCAGTTCGCCCTGGAGAACATAGTAGAGATATGTGCCGAGGACGGTGTACCCCAGCTCTTCCATTGCTTTTCGATACAGATGGAGCTGAGACCCGTAATCCGTGCTCGCATGTGAGTTCTTGAAGTCGATAATGACACATCGCCTGTCTGGAAGCGCCCATACGTAGTCAATCTCTCCGATTACGGTCTGTCCGCTGGCCATTCTCTGCGAATATGAGAGCTCATGGAACTCCTCGACAGGCTCACCGAAGGTGCTCTTCAAATGGCGGTGCAGTGCCTTGAACGAAGCATCCAGCGACTTCGGCGAGACAAGCACATCCTGAAGTCCGAAGTTCCGGATCAGCCTTGCCGCCTTCCCGGTTCCATCGACGCCCGGAGCGCATACCGCAAAGAAATTGTGTACACATGTTCCAAGCGTCTGAGGGTCGTATGAACCTTCCAAGGGAATCTCATCTGCAATCTTGACGCATTCTCCCTTCTCTGACGATACATGGACGGAGAGACTCGACGGACTGACATACTTGTTCTTCCTCTCGGTGTGATCGACAGCCGGACGGTACCATGTCGCATATTCCTCATCGGAAACATACTTCTCATCTCCGAGCCCATAGATCTCAATCACGCGGGACTCCGGCACAGAAGAATCCCATATATGGACATAGGACCCGTGCACGAGCGACTTCAGATCAGCAGGATTGAGCCCACTCTCGGTGAGCCAGTGGAACTTGTCCTTCATGAACGATAGCGTGACGATATAGTCCCTCGCACGCGTGAAACCCACATACAGCAGACGCTTGTTCTCCTCCCTGCATTCCTCGACATAATCTCCATACGCGCTCGCAACAGTTGGAATCTCCATCACGAAATCAGGCACGCCATTCCTGTCGGTTGGGCGGAAATCCGGGATGTACCTCAGGAACGTTCCTCTGGCAGTCCTGTCAATATTCAGATTGTAGATGAAACGAGGCTTGAGGTGGTTGTCGGCAAGCTGATGCTTCTTCAGATCCATAAGGATCACCATCCTCCACTCAAGACCCTTGGAGCCGTGATAAGTGAGGACCTTGATTCCGTCGTCCGTATTGCTTGGCTTCGGCGGCATCTCGAGGGACGAAACATAGGTGATATAACCCTGGATAGAAGAACCGATACCGAGCTGGATACAGTGGTTGTCATATTCTCTGGCCATAGCCTGAAGGACGTCGAGGTTAGCCTGACGGTTATTGTTGTCACCCCATCGTGAACAGAGCCCCCTGATGTCAAGCTCATCGATGATAGTATCGACGATGTCTGGCACGCCCTGATGCTTGACCCTCTCTGTTATCTCCATCAACCTGCTCTCATCGAAGTCCTGGAGTATCTTCTCCTTGTCGAGAATAATCTCCTCAAGCGAAGTGTCATCGATCAGCATAGAAAGGACGGCCTTCGTATGATCATCCTTCATCAGCATATACCTCAGAACTGCGAATACAAGCTGGGTCTCTGCCTTATATACGATGAAAGCCTCAGGTGAGGAAACCGGGAGACCGTACGACTTGAGCCATCCGGCGACTTCCGCCACTTCGTCGTTACCGCGACAGAGAATGGCGATATCTCGCGGCCTGAGGTCGGTCTTGGCAAGGACATCGATGATCTTCTGCGAAAGCGTTTCCTTGGTTATATTGTCGGCGCAGTTCCAATGCTGAATAGGGTTGGCTACGACGGCGTTGTTCCCGTCGGGGGCATGCTTCAGCTCCGGATCCGGATAACGCTCTGAATCCGTGAAAAGCATCCTTGCAATGCTGCTGTCGAACTCCACGATCTTCTCGGATGACCTCCACGAATAGGGTAGACTCTCGTATTCGAAACCCTCTCCACCGGTCCTGATCTTGGATGTGATATCCATCACGACCTCCGGCACGCTTCCGCGGAATCCGTATATCGACTGCTTCGGATCGCCTACCCAGAAAGACTGCTCAACGAGCTCGGAAAGACGCTTGAAGATTTCGATCTGAATCGAGTTCGAGTCCTGGAACTCGTCGACGAAAACATACTTTATACTGCTGCGAATGTCCTCCTTGACGAGCTCATTGTCCAGCAGCTGGATGAAGTATCTTTCCATGTCGTTGTACTCGATAAGGCCATTCTGAGCCTTATACTCGTCCCATTCTGTGTTCACTCTCTGGACAAGATCGAACACGGTCTCGATACAGTCAGAAAGAGGCTTGAGATAAGACTTGGACTGCATCGCCTCATCCACCTGCTGACAAAGCGTAGTATAGCCGTCAATCTGCTTGGCGCTTACTCTGACAGGCTTGTCCAGCATACCCTTGATGTCTATAAGGGCA
>NZ_JBAEER010000181.1:0-20015 GCF_056207615.1 Candidatus Cryptobacteroides sp.
GCATGGTCTGCGGGGAGCTCTGGGAAATGGCTCTCCTCGTCCATTCGAGGATAACCACCTACGACAGTGCTTCGATAACACGGCACTAAGTTAAGCAAAACTTTTTTCTACCTCTCTGTGTCTACTTTTTTAATAGCTTCATATGCCTTCTACTGCGAAATGATCGAAGATTCATAATCCTAAAAATGTGAAAATATTGCGAACACAGGCCCAGAAAATGTGAAAAATAGATATCTTTGCACGTCTAAAAATGTGAATCATGGCACTTCTCAAAAGAAAAGTAGATAGTGTTCTTGCTGATTGGAAAGCAAGGGAAGACCGCAAGCCCCTAATAATCAAAGGAGCAAGACAGATTGGAAAGACAGAATCAATCCGTGCGTTCGGACGAGCAAATTACAGTTCCGTGATTGAAATCAACTTTGCACTCCAGAAGGAGTTCAGGCCAATATTCGACAATGGTCATGAGGTTGACACAATTATCAAGAACATATCACTTCTCAGGCCTTCATGGGAATTTATTCCAGGCAGGACACTCATCTTCTTCGATGAGCTTCAGAAATGTCCTGACTGTGCCACATCATTGAAGTCATTCTGTCAGGACAGAAGATATGATGTGATCTGCTCTGGCTCACTAATGGGAATATATTATGAAGAAATCGAATCAAATGCCGTCGGATACAAGGAAGACTTCGAGATGCATTCGATGGACTTTGAAGAGTTTCTTTGGGCCAAGGGCTATTCTGCCGAGCAGGTGGAGGATCTGTATGCCCACATGATCTCGCTGACTCCTTTTTCGAAGTTGGAACTCGACACGATGACCGATATCTTCCGTGACTACATGGCACTTGGAGGAATGCCCGAGGTGGTAAAGACATATATCGCTAATGGTCATTTCGGAGGTACACTGAAGATTCAGCGCCAGCTCCTCCTTGATTATGAGGAGGATATTACCAAGTACGCAGAGAAAACAGACAAGGCGAAAATCCTGGCTGTCTACAATCATATCTCGACATTCCTTGCTAAAGAAAATAAGAAGTTCCAAATTACCAAGGTAGCCAAGAACGCTAGGTCAAGAGAATATGTCGGCAGCGTGGAGTGGCTGGATAAGGCAGGAGTAATCAACGTTGCTTATTGCCTGCAGAACGCCGAACTGCCTCTGAAAGGAAACTACGACGCATCGAATTATAGGATTTATTACCACGATACCGGTCTTTTGATCGCATCCCTTGACGAAGAAGCGCAGGAAGATCTCCGTGCCAACAAGAACTTTGGGACCTACAAAGGTGCCATCTATGAGAACGTAGTAGGAGAGATGCTTATCAAATCCGGATATGACCAGCTGTATTTCTACAAGCACGACAACCCTTCCCTTGAAATGGACTTCTTCGTGCGTGACATTGATTCTTTGGTTCCGGTGGAGGTCAAGGCCAACGACGGCGCTACAGCGTCACTGAACAATCTGATCGACTGGCAGTCGTATCCTGATGTAAAGTTCGGGATCAAGTTCGGCTACAAGAATATCGGCTGGAGTGGCAAGTTTTATA
Source organism: Candidatus Cryptobacteroides sp. (assembly GCF_056207615.1). Lineage (NCBI taxonomy): Bacteria > Pseudomonadati > Bacteroidota > Bacteroidia > Bacteroidales > Candidatus Cryptobacteroides > Candidatus Cryptobacteroides sp. The sequence continues at coordinate 1,545 of NZ_JBAEER010000181.1, forward strand.
CATTCCCGTATTTCCTTGCTTTTCTGCTGAAAAGATTTCTGAAAGAACGGCCTTCGAATCCTTCTAAGTAAAGCCAATCTCTGACATCGTCATGTACGTATTTTGTGGAAATTCTGCGACTGATCAAACAAAATATATTGTGCCGACATGACTTACCGATGAGTGCAACTAATAGCGCCAGGCAACGCCGCCGGAATGTAGGGTCTCCGGCGGCTAAAGATCAAGCGCTGCGTCGAGCTCGATGGAGCGGCTCGCATGCGCTTGACTTTTGCCTCTGCCATCCAACATTAAGTCCGGTTACCCAAACCATCATTCCGCCCTTGCATGACGGCTACTCCTAGAACTGGATAGGAACTCACTTGAATGGCGCCTCGCATCCAGCGCTTGAACAAGATTGTGTCGCGAACTCAAAATATCTGGTAAATCTTTCAGTTCGCGACGCCGAAACAGCCGAAAACCGTTGAAATCGTGGAGCGAACTCAAAAAATCAAGCATTTTTTTGAGTTCGCGGCAGATCAAGGTAAACTTTTTTCAGGACGATACACAGATTGCCTTTTTGCGTGGCAGGTAACTCCCTTAGAATCAAAGCCATAACATAAAACGGGTAGTCAAAAATTGACTACCCGATTTTTCGTAACAAATTATCAATAAGCGTTTTAAGCGCCATGCATGCACACTGGTTCTCTAGTCCAACACGCCGTGACGACCGTCCTATTCCCCCAATTTCGCCCGCATCAGGTCGGTAATCGTAAAGTAGCGGTCGAAGAGATCGGCCTTGTAGTCGATGCCGAACTTGTCCATGATCATGAACGAATCCTTACCTCGTCATCAATTCATGAATCTGTCCCATATGCAGCTTCAGATGGCCGAGGAGCATCTTTATGTTCCTTTCCATTTTCTAAGCTTTTACTCAATAGACGCAAAAATACGGGAGAAATTACAGAGTACAGCCTACAAATCGGTAGAAACCTCGACCGTGACGGTGAGACCGCCGCCCGGGGTGACGGAAGCAGACGCCGAGCCGCCGTACTGAAGCGCGATGTTCTTGACTATCGCCAGGCCGAGACCGGTGCCGCCGAGCTGGCGCGAACGTCCCTTGTCGATGCGGTAGAAACGCTCGAAAATATGGGGAAGGTGCTCCGCTGGAACCCCTACTCCGTCGTCAATGAACCTGAACACATACCGGTTCCAGGTCGAGCTGACCTGCACCTCAAAGAGTCCTGCTCCTGCAGCATACGCGATAGCGTTGTTGAAGATGTTACGGAACATGGAGTACACGAGCGACGAGTCTCCGTTCATCGGAAGATGCTCCGGGATGTTCATCCTCACCTGAATGCCGCGCTCAGCAAAATCTTCCGCTGTCTCCTCCTGAATCTGACGGAGGATTGACGCCGCGTCGATCGGTGTCTTCGGGCGGGTTATATGGGCCTCATCCAGGCGTGTCAGGGTGCTCATGTCGGAGAGCAGCGCGCACATTCTCAGACTCTGCGCATGGCATCTTTCGAGGAAGTCCGTACGCTGCTGGTCACTCATGGACGGATTTGCAATCAAGGTGTCCAGATAGCCCTCGATGGTCGCTGCCGGCGTCTTCAGCTCATGCGCAGCATTCTCCGTCAGCTGCCTCTTGATGCGCTGCTTCTCCTGCTCGCTGCGTCCGAAGCGATATCGGAAATACATAGCCACCGCAATCAGGGCGAGTATACCAGCCGTGTAATAGAAGAAGGTATAGTTACGCTCCAGGGAAGAAGTGAGTTCCGCCGAATATGGAACAGAAGATCGCACGATACGGTCCCCGAAGCGCGATGCAGAATAGAAATACTTCTCCCCCGTGGTCACGGACGCCCTCTTTATCGCATATCCGCTGCCGTCATGCAAAGCCTCCAGAATCTCCTCTCTCTGGAGATGGTTGCCCATACGGCTGACGTCCTTCTCTTCAGAATCATAGAGCACATTACCGAGAGTATCGGTCACGGTAACTCGAATCCCAGGATCTGAAGTCCCTTCAAGATATCGGTAGTTGTTCAGCTGGAGCTGCGAATGGAGTATGTCCACCCTGAACACATGTTCCCTCCTGTACTCATAGATACCGAGACACAGGGTGACGACGGCCGTGAGTATGGTCGCCATGAGGAACACATAATTGGAGATTTTCCTGCCTGACATCATCTTCCGAACATGTATCCGTAGCCGAACTTCGTACGCAGGCATTTCCCGTAAGGACCGATCTTCTTACGTATGCGGGTGATGTTCACATCGACAGTCCTGTCAAGCACGATGGTGTCGCTTGGCCATACGGACTCAAGGATCTTCTCTCTGGAAAGGACCTGACCCGGCCTTGAAAGCAGCAGGGCCAGCACCTCGAACTCGAGCTTCGTGAAGGATACGAGTTCACCGTCCACGGTACATTCCTTTCTGTCCATGTCCATCACTATGCCCTCGAATACTATCTTGTTCTCGGTCATGCCCACAGGGACTGCCGCAGGCTGGTCGCCGTACCTTCTGAGCACGGCCTTCACTCTCGCCTTCACCTCGCTGATCCTGAACGGCTTGCATATATAGTCGTCGCTCCCGAGTTCGAAGCCTCTTAGAAGATCCTCTTCCATGGTCTTCGCCGTACAGAAGATGATAGGAATATCTGCAGTATGGCGATTGGCTTTCAGTTCCCTGGCCCACTCGAAGCCCGACTTGGGCGTCATCATCACATCGAGAAGAATGAGATCTGGCACCTTCTCCCCTATCACTATAGGTTTTCCGGAAACCTGAACCTCATAGCCTTCCATCTCGAGGTTGAAGGCCAGTATCCTGCATATATCGGGTTCGTCATCGACGATTAGTATCCTCTTTGCCATATCTGGTCGAAAGCTAAACGATTTATCTGCCGAAAATACATATAAATCGCAAAATACTCATCCTTGCCCGGGCAATGCACCCAAACTTTAACAATATTGTAACACTTGTGACGCATTTAACGGAATTGTAATCGGATCTTAACGACCATGACACATCGTACAACGAACTTCGTACTGATAAATATCAGTAACGATGGAAAAACCCTTGAAATCACCCAAAGAGATAACGATAGAAGAGAAGCTGCTGAAGACAGTCCGCGAGATAGTCGATATCTGTCCAGACAAGGACGACCTCCCGTTGAGGACCGTCACTACGCTGATTGACAGTCCCGAGGTCAAGGCGATCCAGGACTATGCGAACTCCGTCTCCATCACGCGCCTGGGCCTCAATGACCATGGACCTGTCCACATGAAGACGGTTTGCAGGAACGCGCTCAAGATGCTGAGGATGCTTCATGAGTCAGGGGTCCGGACCAGCCTGGAAGCCGAGAACGCCGGGAGCTTCGCAGACAGCGCGTCGGCCGTTGCGATCGCAGGCTTCCTGCACGATGCCGGGATGACGATCAGCAGGAAGGACCATGAACTGTATTCCGGTATCATCGCATATACGCTGATACGTGAAATCGTCGGCAAGCTCCTTCCTGAGGACGTCAGACGAAGGACCGCAATCCAGTCTCTGGCGATGGAAGGAATACTAGGTCACATGACCACACATCCGATCCATTCCATAGAAGCCGGGCTCATACTCATCGCAGACGGTTGCGACATGACCAAGGGAAGGGCACGCATCCCCCTGGAAAGACCGACCAAGCCGACCAGCGGTGACATCCACAAGTACTCCGCCAATGCCATCGAATCCGTCCGGATCCGTCCCGGCAGCGACTGCCCGATCAAGATAGAAATAGAAATGAAATCAGAAGTGGGCTTCTTCCAGGTCGAGGAGGTCCTCATACCCAAGATCATGTCCAGCCCGGCAAGACATCTGGTCGAGCTCCACGCAGGCGTGATCGGAGAGGAGAAGAAGCGCTATATCTAGACCCTGGTCTGCCTGGCCTTGCATTTGACGACATTGAAGATGTAGTCGCCCAGCTTCTCAAGACCATTGACGAAGTCTATGTAGAAGGCACCAAGCTTCGGATCGTACGCGCTCTCAGAAAGATTGCGAAGGTTCTCGTTACGGATATCATTCCTCATCGAGTTGATCCTTTCCTCAATCCTGATGCTCTGGGCGATGTCGTGGCCCTTTCCTTCCGGCTGACGAAGAGTGTCCGTCATGAGCACGAACGCTTCGCTCACGAGGCCCTCCATCACATGTATCTGAGACAGCTGCTCCTGCGTGAAATGTTCCTTGCAGTTCTCTCTCTTCCTGGAGAGCGTACGCGCAAGAGAGAAGCAGCAGTCACCTATGCTCTCGAGATCATCGACCTCGAGAAACATCCTCTGGACTTGCTTCTTGGCATCGTCCGAGAGCCTGCCCTCGCTCACCTTCTGGAGGTAGTGGGCAATCTCGTATTCCATATTGTCCGTGATTCCCTCATACTTCTCCACCTTGGCGAAAAGACCCTGGAACTCTTCCTCGTCATTGACCCCGTGCATCGAGAGCAGGTAGAGGAAGGCCCTGTGGCAACGCTCCGCGAAATGGACTATCTCCTTACGCGCCTGGAGCATTGAAAGCTCGGCAGTCGAGAAGAGACCGCCTGAGATATACTTGAGTCCCTTGTCCGTTGGCTCAGCCTTCATAGGAAGCACATAGCATACGACCTTCTCGATCTGCTTCACGAAGCCTATGAGCAGCACTGTGTTGAAGATATTGAATGCCGTATGGAACATGGACAGCTTGAAGAGATCGTTGCCGCCGGCCTTCATGACGTCGTCCACGAACCAAGAAACTGCATTGCAGAAAGGATAGAAAATGATCAGCACGACCACCACTCCGAACACATTGAAGAACATGTGCGCCAAGGCAGCACGACGCGCCTGAGTTCCGGCGGTCGCCGATGCCATCAGGGCGGTTATGGTCGTTCCGATGTTCTGACCCATCGCAAGGGCCGCTGCCTGCTCGAGTCCGAAGCCCGGAATCTGCATATCGAAGAGCATCAGCGTTATGGCCATCGTCGCAGCGGATGCCTGCACGACCATGGTGACGAGCGCGCCGACAAGGACGAACAGTATGATGGTCATGAAGCCTCCGCCTGAAAGGCCGGCGAGCATGGATGCTACGAGTGAGCTGATGTCAAGGTCAGTGGCAGCCTTCTGCAGGAAGCTCAGTCCCATGAACAGGAACGCGAAGCCGAATATGAACTCGCCCATAGACTTCCTCTTGCTCTTCTTGCTGAATATCAACGGGATGCCGAATGCCAAAAGCGGCAGCGCAAGAGCCGCGATGTTGACCTTGAATCCTATGGCGGATATGATCCATGCCGTGATCGTGGTACCCACGTTCGCACCCATGATGACACCTATCGCCTGGGCGAGGTTCATCAGGCCTGCATTGACGAACGACACCACCATCACCGTGGTGGCAGAGGATGACTGGATGAGAGCAGTCACGAGGATTCCGGTGAAGACTCCCATGAAGCGGATCTTCGTCATGACCGCAAGAATGCTGCGAAGTCGGTCTCCGGCAAATTTCTCGAGTCCCTCGCTCATCGTCTTCATTCCGAAGAGGAAGAGTCCGAGAGATCCCACCAGAGAAAGAAGGTTTATGATAGTATCCATATTTAGCCTATTTATAAAAAATACGGCCGCGAAGTTATGTCATAGATGTTTCAAACTTGTTATGATTTTGTTACAATGCACCTTGTAACGGGAATGCAACATCTCTGCAACGATTCCATAACATCCTTTCTGGACATTTGCCCCGTCAAAAAATCGAAAAAGATGAATAACGCAAAGAATTCAATCTCCGCAGACGAGGAGAGAGCCAGCAAGATCTGGAAGTATTATCAGTGGACACGAGTAGTCCTCATCGTCCTCTCAATCGCAGGACTCTACATACTCTGCTCACAAAGGTAAAGACCGACATCATGAACACAATCTTTCTAATAATCGTCATCTTCCTCTGCGTGCTTGCAGTTTTCGACCTCGTCGTCGGAGTCAGCAACGATGCAGTCAACTTCCTCAACTCCGCCATCGGAGCCAAGGTCGCAAAATACAGAACCATAGTCATCATCGCTGCCATAGGCGTGTTCGCCGGAGCATCGATGAGCAACGGAATGATGGACGTGGCACGCCACGGAATCCTTACACCCGCCTATTACAGCTTCTACGAAGTGATATGCATCTTCCTGGCTGTGATGGTCACGGACGTCATTCTTCTCGACGTATTCAACACCCTCGGAATGCCTACCTCCACAACGGTCAGCATGGTATTCGAGCTGCTCGGCGGAGCATTTGCCGTCGCCATCCTTAAGATAGCCCGCGGAGCCACCTCAGCCGACGGAACGCTCCTCAGGCTCGGAGATCTCCTCAACACGGAGAAAGCGATAAGCGTGATCATGGGTATCTTCCTCTCCGTCGCGATAGCATTCGTGATCGGACTTGCTGTGATGTGGATCAGCCGTCTCGTATTCACCTTCACATACCGTGTCAACGGAAGGAGCACCGCCTATGACGGAGAGATGGGAGGTCTCGCCGGAAGCTCGCTCAAGATAGGCATCTTCTCGGGAATCGCGATGACCAGTATCGTCTGGTTCCTGCTGATCAACGGTCTCAAGGGCAGTTCATTCATGTCCGCAGAGATCAAGGAGGCCATCAATGCGAACACCTGGCTCATACTTGGAGGCTGCACGGCCGTATTCAGCGTGATCATGACGACGCTGAGCGCCTTCAAGCTCCCTGTCCTCAAGTACGTCGTGCTTGCAGGTACCTTCGCACTCGCCATGGCATTCGCCGGAAACGACCTCGTGAACTTCGTCGGAGTGCCTCTCACCGGACTTGCCTCATACCAGGACTACATGGCCAACGGCAACGGCAATCCCGACGGATTTCTCATGGGATCGCTCATGGGAAGCGCCCAGACTCCAGTGATCTTCCTCGTGCTCGCAGGAGCGATCATGGTGGCATCGCTGGTATTCTCCAAGAAGGCACAGAACGTAGTCAAGACCAGCGTCGACCTCAGCCGCCAGGACCAGGGCGACGAGATGTTCGGTTCTTCACCAATCGCGAGAGCTCTCGTACGCAACTCAACCCGCTCGGCGGGAATCGTGATGAAGATAGTACCGGAGAGCGTCGTAAGGTGGATAGACTCACGTTTCAACAGCGACGAGATGGTATTGCCTTCAGGTGCAGCCTTCGACTACATACGTGCGGCAGTCAACCTCGTGGTCGCAGGACTCCTCGTCGCAGTCGGTACGAGCCTCAAGCTTCCTCTCTCAACCACATACGTGACCTTCATGGTCGCCATGGGCTCCTCGCTTGCCGACAGGGCATGGAGCAGGGAGTCGGCCGTGTTCCGAATCACCGGCGTGATCAGCGTCATCGGAGGATGGTTCATCACCGCGGGAGCAGCGTTCATAGTCTGCTTCCTCCTTACCAACATAATGCATCTTGGTAGCTATGTAGCAATGATTCTCGCTATCGCACTCGCCATCTTCATCCTCGTGAAGAACAACTCGAGGTCTGAGAAGAAGACAGAGAACAAGGTAGACTCACTCTTCAGGCAGATACTCCGCAGCGAGGACAAGAAGGTCATCTGGAGCTTGCTCTGCGAGCATATCCGTTCCGGAAACGCAGCACGACTGAGTTTCGTGATCGACAACTATGTCACCAACACCGATGCCTTCATGTACGAACAGTACCAGCCGCTGAAACGCTCCGCCAGCCTCATCGATGACGAGCGCAAGTCCCTCAAGAGACAGCGCAGGCAGGAAATCCTGACCATGCAGCGCCACGACCCCGTGAAGGTGATGAGCCGCAACACCTGGTATTTCCTCGGAATCAACTCATGCCAGCAGATGCTCTATTGCCTCAAGCGAATCAATGAGCCCCTCCGAGAACATATAGGAAACGGTTTTCTCCCGCTTCCGGAATCGTACCACGAGCGCTTCAAGGCTATGAGGGACGATGTCGTCAGACTCTATGGAAGGACGCTGGAGATGCTCCAGAGCGGAGATTTCACGGATGCTGAACGTCTCAGGGAAGACGGTGACGCCGTACTGGCAAGGATAATGGAAGACCGCAAGAACGCGCTCGACACCATGCAGGAAGGAAGCACCAACCTCAACACCCTGTTCCTGACTATCCATATCATGCAGGAGAGCCAGCAGCTCATAGATTCCCTCAGACACATGATCAGGGGAATGAACAGCTTCGCCGGAGCCGAGGAATAGGTCTACCTGTTGGAGACGATCTCCACCTCGGCACCCTCGATCAGAGGTGAGCTGAAGCTGACCGTGATCTTGCCAGGATTCCTTCCGGCCTCGAGGTACGCCTTGATTCGGCCTCTGTACGCACGATGCACGTTGTCGGTATAGTCGGTCATGTCAGTATTGTTGCCTGCCTCGAGTCCGAGGAGTCGCGCAGGTCCTTCGACGGTGCAGGTGATCTCGTTGTCGCCCAGAGTCACAAGATTGCCGTTGTCGTCGACTATCTCGACCATCACCTGGATGAGCTCCCCGGCATTCACCTCCTCGGCATCTACTCGAGCCACGAGGGCAGCAGGCCTGAGCGAGCTGCGGATCTCATATTCGGAGACCTTGTTGCCGTCCTTGTCGAAGCCCTCGGCCTTGAGCGATCCCGCAGAATACGGAACGTCCCAGCCGATGATACCGGTCTCGTCATCGAATGGCGTCATAGGGCCTACGACCTTACCGTTGAGAAGAAGACGCGCCTGAGCCGCATTGGTGTAGCATACCACGCGTATCATCTCGCCTTCCCTGTAGTTCCATGTATCCCATGCATCATAGCTGTCCCCCACGGCCCTCTTCGGCTTCGGATAGGTTCCGATATAGCAGACAGGGTCCTCGCACCAGAGCGCAGCACGGAAGTGGCCGCGAGGCTTGATGTTGTTCGCAAGGTCAAGGAGGCCGCTGTAGAAGCCTCGCGACGGCCATTCGTTCGATTCTCCGAGGTAGTCGGCACCGGTCCAGATGAACTGGCCGAAGATGAACTCATTGTCGCGGAGCGCCTTCCATGCGCCGTAATCCGAACGGTTCTCCGAACCATATATGATGCGCTCCGGATACCTTTCATGGTCCTTCGCATACCTGCTCTCGGTATAGTTGTAACCCACGACATCAACGGCCTCCGGGTAGCCTGTCTGGTTGGACATCACCACGCCGGCAAGCGCACCGGTGACCGGGCGCGAAGTATCGACCGAACGTACGACTCCTGCAAGTCGCTTCGCGATCGCACCTATCCTCATCGCATCTGGAGCATCAGGCCTGTAACCGCCGGACATAGGCTGGGTGAAGTCAATGCCGTCGCCGTTGAGAATAGGATGAGAATATGGATCGTTAGGATAGTCCACCTCGTTGCCTATGCTCCAGAGGAACACCGACGGATGGTTCCTGTCCCTTCTGACCATGTCTGCGACGTCCCTCTCGCTCCACTCCTCGAAGTAGTCCGCAGTACCTTCCATCGAAGGCTTGCCGACGTTCCATCCCTCGACCCACTTCTTCTTGTTGAACTCCCACTCGTCGAAGGCCTCGTCCATCACGAGGAGACCTAGCCTGTCGCAGAGCTCATAGAAGACAGGTGCCTGAGGGTTATGGCTCGTCCTCACGGCGTTGGTGCCGATGCTCTTGAGGGTGCGGAGCCTGGTCTCGATGAACTTCTCCGGTGCCACTGCTCCGAGAACGCCTGCGTCATGGTGCAGGCACACGCCCTTGACCTTTATGTTGCGTCCGTTCAGAGCGAATCCGTGGTCGGCACTGAACTCGAGCGTCCTGATTCCGACACCGACCTCTGCCTTGTCGAGCACCTTTCCTCCGGCGACTATGCTTGCCTCAAGGGTATAGAGATATGGATCATCGAGATTCCATCCGTGAGGATTCCTGACCTTGAGATCGATCATCTGTGATGCCGCAGCCTTCGCGCTGGCCTTCGCCACCACCACGCCCGCAGCGTCCTTCAGGGCAAGGTTCACGCTCGCGCTGACGCCCGAAAGTCCTTCGATAGAAGTATCGACCTTCAGCACTGCCTGCTTGTCGGTAAGAGAGACGGTCTCATATCCCACGCCCCACTGGGCGAAATGGGTCTTTCCTGCCTGCACGGTCCACACGTCGCGGTATATTCCCGATCCGGAATACCAGCGTGAGTCAGCTATCCTGCTGTGGTCCACCCTCACCGCAATCACGTTGTCGCCGTCCCTGTCCAGATAAGGGGTCATATCGTACATGAAGGAATTGTAGCCGCTCGGACGGACGCCGAGAAGATGTCCGTTGAGGTACACCGATGAGCGGTTGTAAACACCTTCGAAATATACGTACACATTCTCGGCGGTGAACTGCCTGCCCGAGAAATGCTTCCTGTACCATCCGATGCCGGCAGGAAGGAAGCCCGTGCAGGAAGCGTTGTCCGGAGACAGGACGCCCAATACCGACCAGTCATGAGGCAAGCTGACCGAAGACCAGCGCGAATCGTCATAGTCCGCGAGAGACGCCCCGTCGACCTCCGACTGGACGAACTTCCACCCGTCATTGAAGCGGGCGCTTTCTCCGAATGAGACCTGGGCTGCGGCTTCCGCAGCATTGAGGACGGCCACTGCCGTGAGCAAAAACAAGATAATTCTCTTCATACGGAAGCAAATATAGGCAGAATCATTATTTACCGCAATCAAGAGACACTTTCCAAAAACAATTAAGATGGTCAATCGGGAGATTGGATTTCCGATTGACCATCTACTTATCAGAACAATACATTAGAGAATAGAATCATCGTGATGATTCCTTACGACGCACTCGTCATCCAATATCATGGTCGCACCGTTCTCAGGTGTGAAAGATGGCCACTCCGGACAACCTGCAGCAGATGGCTTGCCGGTCTTGATGAATGAGAGCCAGAAGTCGCTGACCTTCTCCTGGAGAGCATAAGCCCTTGCGTTTCCGCCGGTCATCTCCCTCTGGAGAGCCACGTTGTTGAACATGAACGGAAGCTCCATACCGTGGCTTGCGCCGAGGGCGTTGAGATCAGGAGCCCAGGTGAAGAGATAGAGGTATACGTTAGCGCCACCCTCGTTATACTTGGCAGTAGCCTGCTTGATGGCGTTGCCACGAGACCTTGTGTCAACATAGGTTGCCTCCTTTGGCTGTGCCCCGGGATATGCTGCCATGAATGCATCATAGAAATCTACTGCAAGAGCACCACGAGACTGTCGGAGCCGCTCGATAGCCTCATCCTTGGTGACAGTATAGTCAATGTCGAACACCATCTCGTTGAAGTTGGTACCGATGAGCATAGGAACGTCATGGTTGATCTGCGAACCTGTTCCGTCGAAAGGATGTTCCGCTACGATCACTCCATCCATCACAGGACTGCTGCTGGCACGAACTGACTTTGCGGCAACAACAAGTTCCTCATAACTGAATCCGCTGAAGTCCGCATCAGAATCCGGAGTCACGCCAAGAGCCTTTGTGAACTCGATACCCGCAGACTTGGAAGCATTCGCATCACCATTCCTCAAGGTAGATCCGCTCTGAACGATAGCCTTGTGCACAAGTCCCTTAGCTGAAGGCATAGCAAGGAGAGTGGAGACTTTTCCACCACCACCTGACTGGCCACCGATGGTCACGTTAGATGGGTCACCACCGAAATTGGCGATGTTCCTGTTGATCCATTCGAGTGCCTTAACAATATCCTGCTGACCAAGATTGACCGAGTTCTCATACTTTCCTCCAAGTCCTCTGAGATCCATGTACCCCAGGACGTTCAGCCTGTGGTTAATGTTAACAACGACAATATCGCCCTTCTCGGCAAGTGACATACCGTCATAACATGGAAGATCATGTCCGGAACCGGATGAATAACCACCACCATGAATCCACACGAACACCGGCCTCTTGGCGTTGTCATTGATGCCTGGAGTCCACACATTGAGCACAAGGCAATCTGTCTCAGACATAGGCTCCATCACGAAATTATTGCCGAAATTATAGTCTGTCTGCTTCTCAGACCAGTTGAAGGTCTGACCCTGCATTGCCTTTGGTCCATAGCACTTGGCCATCCTCACGCCCTCGAACTTGTCTGGGTTCTGAGGAGGTATGAAGCGCTCAGCCTTTGCGTACTGGATGCCCTTGAAGTTGTAGATTGAACCGTCGAGGTAACCCTCATAGGTGCCGTTGTCGACTGTCACCTGAGTGAATTCACCGGCCGAAATCGACCTAGGCTCTGTGCTGGGAGCTGTACTGGAACTGCAGGCAACAAGAACACATGCAACTGCAATCCCAAGCATAGTATCAGTAATTCGCATGGTATCAGAACTGGTTAGGTGCACCTGGAGTAGGAAGATTGTCAACGAGGGCCGATCCTGCCGCGTGCCCCTTCTTCAAAGGAACTGTTATTGTGAGCGTCATATAGACAGTCTTCACTTCCCTTGACCATTCTCCCAGATATACGGTAACGACCTCTTCACGAGTCTCACCTATGGCACCTACCACGACAGTCTCAAGGTCATCCCCGGAACCCAAATGGAAGATCTGGCCGATTCTGAGCGCATCAGAGGCTGTGACAACGATTGTCTGGCTTCCCTCAGCAGCATCCTTGAGGAGATTGATGCTGGTCTGGTATCTGAAGTCTAGAATATTGTCATCAGAGTCCCTTCCGTCAGGGAAACGTCCCGCACTGAGATTTGGATGACTCATGACAGGAGCGTTAGGGTCGACAAACATCTGGCGTGAGGTGTAGTCAGGAACTTCGAGGTGCACATAATTGCCATACTCGTCAAGACCAGACTGACCCTGATAACCTTCTGCGAGCATAGGATTGACGACTGCACCCCAGTTGACGCAGTCCACTACGTTGTGGTCAGCATCGTAGAGCGTAATATTGCCAAGTCTTGCGAGTGCAGGGCCACCGAAATACTGATCTGGCACCACCTCATCCTGATAACCTGCTGTTGTTACGCTCGCGTCGAGTATAACATCCTCGATCTCATGAGCGTTGGAGAGGCCCTCAGTGAGAGCAATCTCGTAGCAGAGTGCAAGCACAGGTTCGTTGGAATAGTGGTCGTACTTGGTAGCAGGCTCGAAGCTGATACCGGTACCTGCACAGTTGAATGGCATGTTAGCAGAGTGATTGTACTTGAGCGGTTTCTCAAGAGTCAGGCCTGTTCCAGCATCCTCGAGGTTCATAGGTCCACGACTCGGACTCTGTGAAGAAGCCGTACCTACCTTCTTGACCTTGACATACTCGACGCCATGGCCCTCGCTGTCGATATCGAGACGGATGACGTCACCGACGGAGATATCCTCGACTGAAGAAACCTTGATGTTCCTGTCACCCTTCTTAGCGTCATAAGCGAGCCATGCCTGAACGCCTGGCTTGCCGACCTTGGTGACGGTAACGACCTCATACTGCTCCTTGTTTGCAGTAGGTGCAGGGAACTTGGCACCGTAGCCGATTGCGAGCTTGTCGCCGACCTTGACGCCGGTGAGAGACTCTACGGATACGCTCTTCGAACCTGCAGGAACCTTGACGACAGGACCGTCAGGGAGTGGCTGCCAGATAGTGGTAGGGTGACCCATCTCGTTCACTACGCGGCCGTAGATGCGAGGAGTGACGGCATTCTTGTCATCAGGATTCTTGATAGACGCGATAACGCGCTTCTCTGCCTTTGCACCGGTACCGATGGTGATTTCGTCACCGACCTTCATGCCCTCTGTGCTGCGGACGTAGAGAACCTTGTCGCCCTTTGCGGCAGGAACTGCGAGACCTGAGGTCGAGAGACCGAGGAGATAGTAGTCCTTAGGAGCGAGCTTGGTGTCTGCGTTGATCTTGATGGTATTGAAATAAGGAAGAGTAGCCTCTTGTGGAATGAGCTCCCATCCTGAGATGTCTACGGTGTTGTCGCTGCTGTTGTAGAGCTCGATGAATGAGTTGGTCCTGTTCACGCCGTCCTCGACGCGGAACTCGTTGATGCGTACAGGCGCGACGTTTCGAACCTTCTCGACAGCTGTCTCGCTCCACTTCTTGCCTGCAACTGACCAGTCAGCCTTGGCCACGAGGTCGCCGTTGAAGGTCTTGGAGCCTGAAGTCACTGCGAAGTTCACTACTACAGACTGGCCAGGAAGCACGTCATAGTCGATCTTCTTGACGGTCTCATTAGAGCCCTTCACGACAGCCTTCCAGCCCTTAGGGGTCACGATGCTGAGGGTGAGGTCATCGAGGGTTTCGCCAGTGGTGTTGACGAACTTGACGGTAGTATAACCTACTGTGTTAGGAGAGAAGGTCTGGAGGAGGTTAGGCTGAGCGCTCTTGTCCATGGCACCGATGTAGAGTCTCTGGACATCGTAGCGGGCAGCAACCACGTTAGCCTGGATGGCCTGGTTGGTCTCGATGGTAGGGAAAGTGCCAGGAGCGGTCATCGCACCCTCATAGAAGGTACCAGATGAGTAGTTGTTGTTGTCACCACCGTTGCCGAGAAGGACAGCACCCTGCTTTCTCATGATATCATAGCTATGACGAGGGTTCTGGATACGTGGGCCGTCGAACATTGTGATGAGCTCACCTCCCTGGGCGTCGCCACCCATTGAGCGCCAATGCATTGGCTCACCGTCAGCCATTGCGGTGACAAAGCGCCAGGTGATGCTTGGAAGGCCCTTGCAGAGCTTGTCGTTAGGATCAGGGTTAACGCAACCTACGAGGTTGTTCTCCTGGTCGGTCATGATCCATGGGCCTGGAGCTTCTCCATGATACCAGAGCGGCTGATTTCCATAATATGTGGTCTCCATGGTACCGTCACCATCGTCACGGGAGTCGGTCTCGGCGTTACCGTAGTCGAAGCAGCAGCCTGAGTTGTAGTGGAGACCGTTGATTACCCAATACTGGCCCTCTGCCTGATCATCGACTGCGATGCCGTGAGTGTCGTTCTGACGAAGTCCCATACCTGGGACGATATATACGCCATATACCTTGTGGCCACCAAGGGTCACAGGAGCCATGTCAGCGATCGGCAAAGTATTGAATCCTCCGAGAGTAGATCCGACGAACGCTCCGCGAGGTGCCTGATAGAGATGATTCTCTTTCCCGGACTGATCATATATGCATGTAACCCAACAGGTAGTGTTAGCGCAGAACTCGTCCTGCGCTGCTGCATCAGCATATCCGCCAGGGTCACCTGCGGTTGGCTGGACTACGCCGATGTCGAGAGTCTGCCTGTCTGACTCGCGCATCACCTGATAGAGAGGCCCCGAATAGGACGCATATAGAGCTCTGGTAGAACTGTGCGCAGCAACGCAAGGATTACCAGCCTTTGCGTACACGTCGCACGGTCCCTCAGGACGTGCTGGTACAGCCTGGTTCTCGCCGGCATTCGCAATGGTCGCGAAGATCGCTACCGGAACTGCGACAGCCGATGCAAGGATGGCTGAAAAGATTACTTTTTTATTCATAAGATTATTTTGGGTTGGTTTATTTTCTTCTGAGTGCCTCCATGAGCGGCTTGTCATGGTTGTAGAGGATCTTGCACTCGTTGTCGAGCATCATGCAGGCGCCCTTCTCAGCGTCGTAAGGCTCCCACTCTACCTGACCCTTCACGTTAGGGTCGCCGGTCTTGATGAAGGCGAGCCAGTAGTTGCTCATCACGTCAGCAAGTGCGTAAGCGCTCTCCGACGATCCTGTCATCTCCCTCTGGAGGGCGATGTTGTTGGACATGAACGGAAGTTCCATTCCGTGACTTGCACCGAGGACGTTGTTCTCAGGCTTCCACATGAACTGGAAGAGGTAGGTATTTGCCTTGCCCTGTGCGCTCTTCACTGCAGCCATGTCGAGAGTACCGATCCTGAACATGGTGTCCATATATAGCATTGCCTCCGGACCCCAGCCTGGATATACCTTCTTGAACTGCTCCACGAAGGCAGGAACGTTCTCCTCGCCTATTCTCTGAGCGAGCTGTACCTCAGCCTCTTCCTCGGTGAGGGTGTTGCTGACGTCGAAGGTGAACTCGTTGAAGTTGGTACCGATGATGAGTGGAATGTTCTCATGGAGCTGGAGACCGCCCTCACCGAATGGATGGTAAGGAAGGATCTTGCCGTCCCTTACAGGACCCTGGCCAGCGCGGATTCCCCTGCTGCTTGCCCTCCTGGAAGCATCCACGAGCTCCTGATAGGTGAACTTGCTGAAGTCTGCGTCCGGACCTGGCTTCACGCCGAGCTCCTGTGCGAACGCGAGACCGAACTGGCTTGAAGCCTCGCCGTCACCGATGGTGATGGTGTTCATACCGCTCTGGATGATAGCTCTGTGGAAGAGACCCTGTGCAGAAGGAGTTCCCATTAGGGTACCGATCTTTCCGCCGCCACCAGACTGGCCTGCGATGGTCACGCAGTCAGGATCACCACCGAACTTCTCGATGTTGTCATGAATCCACTCGAGTGCCTTTACCATATCCTGGACACCGAGGTTCACTGACTCAGAATACTTGCCGCCGAGAGCGGTAAGGTCGGTGAAACCGAGCACGTTGAGACGATGGTTGATGGAAATGCCGACGATGTCACCCTTCCTTGCGAGGTTACCCTGGTCGTAGCATGGGAGGTCATGACCTGAACCGGTAGAATATCCACCACCGTGGATCCATACGAAGACAGGACGTTTCTTACCGTCATTTATACCCTTTGTCCAGACGTTGAGCACAAGGCACTCGGTCTCTGACATAGGCTCCATCACGAAGTTGTTGCCGAAAGCATAGTCGGTAGGCTTGTAAGAATAATCAAAAGTCTGGCCCTGCATAGCCTTAGGACCGTAGATCTTCGCCATCCATACGCCGTCGAAGTGGTCAGGCTTCTGAGGAGGCATGAACCTCTCAGCCTTGGCATACTGGATGCCCTTGAATGTATAGAGGTCATCGTCGAGATAGCCCTCTATGGTTCCATAGGTGGTCTCCACCTGGGTGTGCTTACCCGCCGTTATCGGACCGGGATTAGCAGATTCCTTGACATTACCGGATGTGCATGCGCATGCGAGCGCAGCCATGCCGATGATTCCTGAACAAAATCTGAATTTCATATAATTATAATTAGAAGATTTCACAGTTTTCTTCGAGCAGCTTCACGAGATTGTAAGCGAACTGGCGGATAGCCTTGTTGTCACGCTCCTTCGGATCCTGCTTGCGCCATGCAGCGATCTTGGCTGACGGCATGTCAGGATTGAGGCCGTTGCCGTTGAAAAGGATAGGCATGACGCTGTAGCCCATGCTGTCTGCCACCTTGATGTAGTTCTTCAGGGTCTTGCTGTAGTCGACAGGCTGTTTATTCTGCGCCTTCGGGGCGGCGGAAATCGTGCACAGCGTCAGGAGAGCTGCTGCGATGATGGTCAATGTACGTTTCATATCTTCAGTGTCTCGTGGTTAGGAGTATTATTTCACGTGCGTATTTTCAGATGTCGCAAGTTAGCCACAATGCCGACCATCAAAGTGGAATATTCTCCTTATTAACTCCCCTATCCTACTTTCTTCGCCGAGGCGTTTGCTTCCTTATTTTAATAGGTTTAATATTGTCTAAGACAATGGGACAAACCATAACCGCAACATAATCATGAAAACAAAATCAATCTTAGCAACATGCTGCCTGATGGCGGCATTCACCCTCAACTCACAGGGAAAGATCGTCGAGAACGGCGGGAAAGGCCCTTACAAGGCTGAAGTCGTGACGGCTGCATCACTCCCTGGTCACACCGTCTACAAGCCACAGAATCTCAAGGCTGCAGCCAAGGAGGAAGGCTTCCTCCCAGTGATGGTCTGGGTCAACGGAGCAAGCGTCAGCGCCAACTATGAGAGCATGCTCAACGAGATCGCTTCTCAGGGTTACGTCGTTGTGGACGCAGCCAACAGCGCAGCGTCGGTGAACGACGTCATCGCATGGGTCAACAGCCAGTCAAGGGCTAAGGACGGCGAGTATGCAGGCACCATCAGCGGATACGGCCTCGCACTCGGCGGACAACCTTCGTCAGCAGTCCTCTCGGAGCTTCTCCAGGGCAGGACCATCAGGACTGTAGTCCTCGCAAACTCTACCCTCGGTGCCGGCAAGGGCATCAAGGCTGAGGATCTCGCAAAGTACCGCGGATCAGTCCTCTACCTCGTCGGAGGTGAGAAGAACTCAGTCTACAGCGCAGCTCTCAAGGATTACAACGCAATCACTTCAAGCAACACTTCCGCAGCCCTCCTCCAGGTGGACCGCAAGCACAATGCCCAGGCTCTCGGCGGCGACTACTTCGGCAGGCTCGCTACCAGGTGGCTCGACTGGGCTCTCAAGAGCGACAGGAACGCTCTCGGAATCTTCCGTGACGGCGACCTCGCAATGTACGAGGGCAGCGCAGTGAAGTCGAAGAACTTCCCTCCTGCAGAGTACGAATATCCAGGTGCACACGACCCTGTGGTCGCTTTCTGCGACGGCAGGTACTATGTGTTCACCACCGGCATGAACGTGATGTCATCTTCAGACATGAAGCACTGGCGCTACGAGAACAACGTGTT